>CAYNZG010000133.1:0-4649 GCA_964401525.1 uncultured Ruminiclostridium sp. | reverse complement strand
ATCGTCAAGTCCCCCATTTTCTCCGGAGAAAATGGGGAGAAAAGAGCGCCGGGGCGCTGCCCCCGGACCCCGTTGAGGTGGTTGATACCCTGTGGGGGCTGTGGATCCGTCTTCCCATTGTGCCTGCGGCTCTGTGTCGGCAGGCTGTCCATGGCGCGCCCACCGGCTGGGCGCGCGGGGGCGTGGTCGATATCCTGGATGGGAGACAAAGAAATCATCTGTTCTGCCGGAATGTTTTTTCACAAAAGAAAGCACCCTGTTCCCACGGGAACAGGGTGCTTTGGTTCTGTAGGGATGGGTCCGATCACAGGCTCCACTTGGTCTGATCGGTGTGGAGCAGGTGGTGGGACTTTTCGCCCAGGGGCTTTTCCAGGTAGTCCTGATAGAGCTTCTGGACCTCCACGTTCTCGTGGGAGAAGCGGACGGGGTTGTTGGCATCCAGCGCATAGAGCTGAGCGCCGCGCTCCCCGGCCAGCTCCTGGCCGTCGTGGATGGGCTGACCGCCGCCGCCGGCGCAGCCGCCGGGACAGGCCATGATCTCCACGAAGTCATACTGCGCCTTGCCGCTCTTGATGGCCTCGATGAGGGTGCGGGCGTTGGCCAGACCGCTGGCCACAGCCAGACGGACGGTGATGCCGTTGATGTCGAAGGTGGCCTCACGCCAGCCCCACAGACCGCGGACCTCGCGGAAAGCATCCGCATCGGGGTTCTTGCCGGTGATGAGGTAGTGGGCGGAGCGAAGAGCAGCCTCCATCACGCCGCCGGTGGCACCGAAGATGACGGCAGCACCGGTGCCCTCGCCCAGGGGGGAGTCGAACTCCTCTTCGGGCAGAGCCTTCACATTGGTCTGCAGGGAGCGGAGCATCCGGTCCAGCTCACGGGTGGTGAGGACCATGTCCACGTCCTTGTCCGCAGCGTCGTTGACCTCGGGGACGTTGCACTCGTACTTCTTGGCGGTGCAGGGCATGATGGACACGCAGTAGATGTCGTTGGGGTCCACGCCGATCTTTTCGGCAAAGTAGCTCTTGGTCACTGCGCCGAACATCTGCTGGGGACTCTTGGCGGTGGACAGGTTGGGCACCAGCTCGGGGTACTCCAGCTTCAGGAAGCGCACCCAGCCGGGGCAGCAGGAGGTGAACATGGGCATGGGGTGCTCGCCGGGGTGGGTCATGCGCTCGATGAACTCGCTGCCCTCCTCCATGATGGTGAGGTCGGCGGAGAAGTTGGTGTCAAAGACATAGTCGGCACCCAGAGAGCGGATGGCGGCAGCCATGCGCTTCTCGGTGGCCTCCTCGGGGGTCAGGCCCAGACCCTCGCCCCAGGCAGCGCGGACAGCGGGGGCAACCTGGAAGACCACGGTCTTCTTGGGGTCGGTCAGGGCGGCGAAGACGGCCTCGGTGTCGTCCCGCTCCCGCAGGGCACCCACGGGACAGTGGGTGATGCACTGGCCGCAGTAAGCGCAGTTGACCTCGTTCATCTTCAGGCCGCCGCGGACCCGGACCTGTGCGTGGGTGCCGGTGCCGGCCAGCTCCCAGACACCCAGGGACTGGACCTTTTCGCAGACGTTGACGCAGCGCAGACATTTGATGCACTTGCTGTTGGCCCGGATGATGGGCAGTCTCCAGTTCCAGGGCCGCTTGGTGACGGCCTTGGCATAGGGCAGGTCATAGAGATTCATGTCGTTGGCCAGCTGCTGCAGGTTGCAGTTGCCGCTGCGCACGCAGGAGACGCAGTGGTCGGCGTGCTGGGAGAGGATGAGCTCCAGGTTGGTCTTCCGGGCCAGACGGACCCGCTGGGTGTTGGTGCGGATGACCATGCCCTCCTCCACCTGGGTGTTGCAGGCGGCGGCCAGCTTGTTGACCCCCTCCACCTCCACGCAGCAGATGCGGCAGGCGGCGGCTTCGTTCATGTCCTTCAGGAAGCAGAGGGTGGGGATGTGGATGTCCACCTGCTTGGCAGCATCCAGGATGGTGGTGCCCTCAGGCACAGACAGGGTCTTGTTGTCGATGGTCAGGGTTACCATTTTACCTCTCTCCCTCCTCTGAATCCGGCGTAGCCGTAGTGGTCACAGCGCAGGCAGCGGCTGCATTCCTGGGCAGCTTCCTGCTGGGACATGCAGTGCTCCATGAGCTCGAAGTCGTTCTTTCTCTCGTGGGACGGACGCTCGGTCATATCCACGCGGCCGCAGGCCTTGGTCAGGCGGAAGGACGCAGCGGGGACATCCACGTCGCAGCTGATGTCGGTGTGGAAGCCCAGGTACTCGTCGATGTTGGCAGCAGCCACCTTACCAGCGGAGATAGCCAGGATGACGGTGGCAGGTCCGGAGACGCCGTCGCCGCCGGAGAACACACCGGCCATGCCGGGCACGCTGCTGTCCTCCAGGGTGATGATGTTGTCCCGCTTGGTGGGCACGCCGGCCTCGGCGAAGTCGCCGGAGTCCACAGCCTGGCCCACGGCCATGAGGACGATGTCGCAGGGGATGAGCTCCTCAGGCTTGTCGGCCTTCTTGGGGGAGGGACGGCCGCCCTTGACCTCGCCGATGATCTGGGGCTGGACCACCAGGCCCAGGACCTTGCCGTTCTCGTCCACTTCCACGCGGACGGGGGCCTTCAGAGGCTCCACCTCCACGCCTTCTGCCATGGCGCCCTCGATCTCATCGGGCAGGGCGGTCATGTCAGCGATGCGGCGGCGGTAGACGCAGGAGACGGAGGCTGCGCCCAGACGGACGGCTGTGCGGGAGGCATCCATGGCCACGTTGCCGCCGCCAACGACCACCACGCGCTTGCCAGTGAAGTCGGGCTTTTCGGGGTTGTCGGGGGTGTCCACCTTGCCCAGCAGCTGGATGGCGGACAGGACGTTTTCTGCGTCCTCGCCGGGGATGCCCAGGCTCTTGTGGACAGAGGCACCGATGGCTAAGTACACGCAGTCGTAGTCCTTCTGCAGGCTCTCCACGGTGACATCCTTGCCGATGGCGCAGTTCAGGTGGACCTCCACGCCGGTGGAGAGGATGGTGTTGATGTCACGGTCCAGATAGTCGGAGGGCAGACGGTAGGTGGGGATGCCGTAGCGGAGCATACCGCCCAGCTTGGGGTTCTTCTCAAAGATGGTGCACTTGTGGCCCATGAGGGAGAGGAAGTACGCGGCGGTCAGACCGGAGGGGCCGCCGCCCACGATGGCGACCGTCTTGCCGGTGGCGGGGGCGCAGGCCGGGGCGGGCACATCGCCTGCCTGGTCCACAGCGAACCGCTTCAGGCCGCGGATGTTCAGGGGAGCGTCCACCACGGTCCGGCGGCAGTGGCTCTCGCAGGGGTGCTCGCAGACCAGGGCGCAGACCGCAGGGAAGGGATTGTCCTTGCGGATGAGGCGGACGGCATCGGCGCAGCGGCCCTCGCCCACCAGAGCGATGTAGCCGGGGATGTCCACGTGAGCAGGACATAGATCCACGCAGGGGACGCTGCGGAAGTTGGCGGTGCAGCAACCCTGCTCCGCGTGGGCCTTGTAGTCGTCCTGGAAGGCCTGGAACCCATCCAGGACCATCTGGGCAGCTTCGTAGCCGATGGCGCAGTCAGCGGAGTCCGCGATGGTCTGGGCAGAGCGAAGGATGGTGTCCAGGTCCTCGGGGGTGCCTTCGCCCTCCAGGAGGGTGTTCAGCAGGGCGGACAGACGGTCCAGGCCGATGCGGCAGGGGACGCATTTGCCGCAGCTCTGGGCCAGAGACAGCTTCAGGAATGCGCTGGTCAGTTCGATGGGGCAGTTGCCGCGGGGGGCAGCGGAGATACGGCGACCCAGGGTGGCATAGAGGTCATCCAGGATCTGCTGGGCGTGCTCCTCGCGGGTGATATTCAGCCGGCTCAAACGAATCTCTCCCTTCTATGATTACTAAGATGTGTTTTTATGGATCAGGATCACGGTCTGTGTGTGGTGACCCATAATGGGATAAACCCAATTAAACATCATTATACCATAATTTACTTTAATAATACAGTTGAAAAGCTACAATAAGGCAGAGAAAAAGAAAGGGGAATTTTGCCCGGTTCCTGTACAAAAAGCATCCGAAAGGGCCTTTCATTCGGTGAAAAGAGACAAAAAATAGGCAAAAAACGCGGAGGAAACTGAGGAAAATGGGAGGGGGAGAAAAGAAGGATTGACTGATCCGCCGGATGGAAGTATAATTCCTACATTATCCTCATGTTTTACATTTATAAAAAAATAGAGAGACACATTGTGCAAGGAGGACCACACACTATGGGTAACTATCAGAGAGGGACCGACTGCCTGCACGCCGGCTATGTGCCGGAGAGCGGCGAACCCAGAAACATCCCCATCATTCAGAGCACCACCTTCCGCTATGGCACCAGCGAGGCCATGGGCAAGCTCTTCGACCTGGAGGCCGAGGGCTACTTCTACACCCGTCTGCAGAACCCCACCAACGACCGGGTGGCTGCTAAGATCTGCGCCCTGGAGGGCGGCACCGCCGCCATGCTGACCTCTTCCGGTCAGGCTGCAAACTTCTTCGCCATCTTCAACATCTGCTCCGCCGGGGACCATGTGGTGGCTTCCGCAGCCATCTACGGCGGCACCTTCAACCTGTTCTCCGTGACCATGAAGCGCATGGGCATCGACTTCACCTTCGTGGATCCCAACTGCTC
>CAYNZG010000132.1:0-4666 GCA_964401525.1 uncultured Ruminiclostridium sp. | reverse complement strand
GATACAAAGGCTCGCCGATGGCAGAGGGCTCCTTGCAGCGGTCCATGACCACGATGTTCTTGGCGGTGGCGGGGATAGCAGCCACGAAGCGATCGGTGGCGAAGGGACGGTACAGACGGACCTTGATGAGGCCCACCTTCTCCCCCTTGGCGTTCATGTAGTCCACCACTTCCTCCGCTGCGTCGCACATGGAGCCCATGGCCACCATGACGGTCTCAGCGTCGGGTGCGCCGTAGTAGTTGAAGAGCTGGTAGTTGGTGCCCAGGCGGTCGTTGACCTTGCCCATGTACTCCTCCACCACGCCGGGGAGAGCATCATAATACTGATTGCGGGTCTCGTTGGCCTGGAAGAAGATGTCCGGGTTCTGGGCTGAGCCGCGCAGAGTGGGGTGCTCGGGGTTCAGGGCCCGGGCACGGAAGGCGTTCAGCGCGTCCATGTCCACCATGGCCTTCAGGTCGTCATAGTCCCACATCTCCACCTTGCGGATCTCATGGGAGGTGCGGAAGCCGTCGAAGAAGTGCACGAAGGGCACCCGACCGGCGATGGTGGCCAGATGGGCCACAGCACCCAGGTCCATAACTTCCTGGGGATTGGTGCTGCACAGCATGGCGTAGCCCGTGGAGCGGCAGGACATCACGTCGGAGTGATCGCCGAAAATAGACAGGGCGTGGGTCGCCAGGGCGCGGGCGGAGACATGGGTCACGCTGGGCAGCAGGCTGCCGGCGATCTTATACATGTTGGGGATCATCAGCAGCAGGCCCTGAGAGGCGGTAAAGGTGGTGGTGAGCGCACCGGCCGTCAGGGAGCCGTGCACAGCACCGGCAGCGCCGCCCTCAGACTGCATGACAGAGACCTTCACCGGCTGGCCGAAGATATTCTTGCGGCCCTCGGCAGACCATTTGTCTGCTAGCTCCGCCATAACGGAGGAGGGAGTGATGGGGTAAATGGCTGCGACTTCCGTAAAGGCATAGGCCACGTGAGCCGCGGCGGTGTTGCCGTCCATAGTCTTTTTCTTTCTTGCCATAATGCATTCCTCCTTGGTACAGCGCGGAGCGTAGGATGAGCTGCGTCGCTTCCCTTCTTCGCATCTCCTGGGCGATGCCCCTGAAATAGCTTGGGTCCATCCTACCATTTTTCTCGCCCTTTTGTAAATAAAGGTTCCGCCCAAACTTCTTTCATAAAATTATGTTAGATTCTTAAAATAATGCCAAGAGAGAAAAACAAACGGAACTTTCTTTCCTTTCTTTGTGCAATTAAACAAGGGATTTTCCGTCCAATCAGCGGAATTTATTCTCCACAGAAAGACAACCCTCCACTGTCAAAAAACTTTTCGCCCATCCGACGAAAAGCAGGGAAATGGATTCTACAAAAAGCCCTGTGCCGCAATTTTGCAGCACAGGGCTTCTTAACTTTCGTTTTTCTGTTGTCAGATCGCGCTCAGGCTTCGTTCTCGCCCTGGCGGAAGGCAGCCACCAGGTCCCCGGCCAGGCTGTACTGATACCGGATGGTCTCGTCATCCAGCTCGTCCCGGCGGAGCCAGGCTGCCTGGGCCAGCTCCTGGCGGTCCAGGTCGATCTCGGCGGAGCCGTCCAGCTTGGCGAAGTAGCCCAGCATCAGGTTGCCGTCGATGCCCCAGGGCTGGCTCTTGTAATACTTGATCTCGGAGACGTGGAGGCCCACCTCTTCGAAGACCTCACGGCGGATGGTCTCTTCGGCGGTCTCGCCGATCTCCACGAACCCGGCGATCATGGCATAGCCCTTATAGGCCCGGCCCTGGTAGCGGGTTACCAGGATCCGGTCCCCGTCGGTCACGGCCACCATGATGGCAGGGGTGATCCGGGGGAAGATCATGTTGCCGCACTTGGGGCAGCGGAGCATCCGCAGGGAGCCGTCGGCCTCGGTGTGCTCACCGCAGCGGCCGCAGAACTGGTTGTCCCGGTACCACATATAGAGTTGATAAGCGGTGTACTCGGCAAAGTGCAGGTCCTGGGCCCGGTGCTCGGGGGAGTTGCGGACGGTCCACCACTGGTAGCCCTCGGGGATGTCCTCCTCGGCCAGGTCGGCCAGGAAGTAGTCGGTGTCGTCAATGGCGAACAGATAAATGCACTTCTTGACCTTGTCCTTCACTTCGCTGTAAGTAGGGGGGAGCAGGGCATCGTCCACCATCTTCTCCAGGATCTGGGGACCCTGGAACACGAAGCAGACAGACTGGTCTGCGGGTTCCTTCTTGGTGAACTCTACATGGTACTTTTTCGGTGCGATCTCGTGCAGCATAGGAAACGCCTCTTTCTCGTTGGGATAAATGATTCTTTAGTTTTGCTTTTGCAGGTCCCGCCAGAATTCATATTCTGCCGTTTTTGCCGTTTGGGTCGGATCCAGGCCCATGGGCCCCTCCCGGAACAGGCGGGCATCCATCATCCGCAGGTCATCGGGGATGACGGGAGCAAAGTCCATCTGATCCAGGATATCCGTTTGCAGGTCCACGCCCCGGGCGATCTCGATGAGGGTCAGGCCCTCCTTCTCTAAGCGGAAGACCGCCCGCTCGGTGATGTACAGGACCTCCTGCCCCTTCCGCAGGGCCTCCTGGCCGGAGAAGGTGATGGCCTCCACCTGCTGAAGGAACTTCCTCTGGGGCCCCTGTTTGCCGATGACCAGGCCGTCCTGGGTCACCTGTACCTCTTGCTTTCCGGCGGTGAAGGTGCCGATGAAGCAAAGCTTCTTGGCATTCTGGGTGATGTCGATGAAGCCGCCGGGGCCTACGGTCCGGCCGTGGAAGCTGTGTGCATTGACATTGCCGTGTCCGTCAGCCTCGGCAAAGCCCAGCACCGCCATGTCCAGCGCACCGCCGTCGTAGATCTGGAGGATGTCCGCCATGCGGTACAGCGCCTCGGGATTCACCGCCGCGCCGAAATCGATCCCGCCCAGGGGGATGCCCCCCAGGGGGCCGCATTCCATGGACAGGGTGAAGAGGGAGGAGATCCCCTCCTCGTCGGCCACCGAGCCGATGCCCCCCGGCATGCCGATGCCCAGGTTGATGAGGGAACCGGGGCGCAGCTCCATGGCCGCCCGGCGGCAGCAGAGCTTCCGGGGCCCCATGGCCAGCGGCTCAAAGGTCGCCGCAGGGGTCACCGCCAGCCCGGCGATCTCCGGCCGGAAGAGGTCGGTCTCAAAGCTCTGGCGGCTGTACTCCGGTCGGCCCTCCACCACATAGTCCACCATGAACCCATGGATCACGACTTCTTTGGCGGGGATGGTGCCCCGGCGGACCAGCTTGTCCACCTGGGCGATGACGATACCGCCGGAGTTATGGACTGCCGCCGCCACCTCGAACTGCTCCACATTCATGGCCTCGTTCTGGATGGAGAGGTTGCCCGCCTCGTCGCCGTAGGTCGCCCGGATGAAGCAGATGTCGATGGGAAAGGCGGGGTAGAACAGACACTCCTGTCCCCCTAACTCCAGCAGGGAGACCACGTTCTTTCCGCTGGCCAGGGTCTTCTGATTGGCCTTGCCGCCGCCGTTTCTGGGGTCGGCAAAGGTACCGATGCCCGTGGTGGCAATGGCACCCGGCAGACCCCCGGCGATGGCCCGGAACAGCTGCATCATGTTGCCCAGGGGCAGCATAAAGCAGGTGACCTTTTCCTCCTGGACCAACTTGCGCAGGCCGGGGTCATAGCCCATGTGGGTGAGGATGAGCTCCTTGAACAAGCCCTCCTTCTCGGCCAGATGGCTGACCCCTCTCCCCTTTCCGTCCCCCTGGCTGGTGCACTTGACCAGGGTCACGTCCCGGGGATGACCGGTCTTATCGTAATGCTCTGCCAGAGACATGATGAGGTCTTCGGGGCAGCCGAATCCGTTGAATCCGGTGGTGGTCAGGGTGCAGCCGTCCTGGACCAGCGCGGCCGCCTGGGCAGATGTGATGATCTTACTCATGTCGCGCACTCCTTCTTATTTATATAGTGATAAGTCGAACTGTAGCCACATGGCAGCTGCAGTGAGCCACCAGGCTCCATTATACCACTTTTTTCCCCTGCCGCAAGATTTCCCGTCGCTTTTTGTCCCATTTTGCCGCCGGTGGAAAGTGGCCCTTGCATCTGTTTCTCCCGACCGGTATACTGAAGGAAATACGATTCGTTAAGAGGGTGTTTCTATGTCCGCTCCCATTCCCATGAAGATCATCGCCACCATGCGCAGCGCCTTCCCCACCAAGTTCGGCATCCCCCGCCAGAGCGGCCTGGTGGATTCCCTGCGCTCTACCATCGTCTTTGAGCCGCCCTACCGCAACCCGGATGCCCTCCGGGGCATGGAGGGCTTCTCCCACCTCTGGCTCATCTGGTCCTTCTCCAAGGCCGTCCGGGAGGACTGGTCCCCCACCGTGCGGCCGCCCCGGCTGGGCGGCAACACCCGCATGGGGGTCTTTGCCACCCGCTCCCCCTTCCGCCCCAATCCCATTGGCCTGAGCTCCGTGAAGCTCCAGAGCTTCGACCTGCACACCAAGGACGGGCCTGTGCTCTACGTCACGGGCGCCGACCTCATGGACGGAACGCCCATTCTGGACGTAAAGCCCTATCTTCCCTATACCGACAGCCATCCCGATGCCATCGGCGGCTTTGCCGACCCGGTGCGCAGCTACCATCTGGAGGTGGTATTCCCCGAAGCGCTGCTGGCG
>CAYNZG010000131.1:0-4710 GCA_964401525.1 uncultured Ruminiclostridium sp. | reverse complement strand
CCGCGGAAGATAGACCAAGGCAAAAAGAAACCGCGGTGGTCCCTTGACAAGGGGACCACCGCGGGCTATACTAAAGACAGAAGGGTGCTGGCGTAACGGTCAGTCCCCAGAGCTTAGCTTAAGGTATAAACCGCTCGGGTGCTGCCGGGCGGTTTACTTTTTGTTGTTCCCAAACAGAGTAACAATGGTAATAATTAGAAAAAGCTCACCCGCAGCGAAGCTGCGGGTGTTTTTGTATCTTCAGGTATGGCGGAGTTTATCCATGTGGCCCAGGAGGATCTGGGTCAGGTAGCCGGTGAAGGCACCGGTGACGATCCCGGCCACCAGCAGGACGGGGGCGTACCAGGCCATGGCGACGGTGCCGGAGATGGCCACTGCCACAGCAAGCTGCCCGGCGTTGTGACCGATGGCCCCCAGGATGCTCATGATCCAGATCTGGTCCCGCTTCATGATGGGCTTGAGCAGGCTCATGACCACCCAGCACAGCAGGCCGCCGGCCAGACTGTAGGCCATGGCCATGACGTTCCCGGCGATGATATTGCCCAGGAACACGCGGATGATGAGGATGGCCCCAGCCTCTTTCCGGCCCAGGGTCCAGATGGCGTAGAGGGTGATGACATTGGCGATGCCCAGCTTCACGCCAGGCACGGCGAAGGGCAGGGGGATCTGGGCCTCGATGAGGAACACGATCATGGATATGGCCGTGAGCATGGCCATGTAGGTGAGCTTTTTGACGTTCATGGTGGACACTCCATTGGAACAGGATAGGGGTGGGTCAGGACGCAGTCCGGACCTCCACCACCAGGCGGTTGGGCAGACAGACGATGGGGTCGGCGGTCTGGTCGGTGGGGGCGTGGCGGACGCAGATCTGGTCGGGGCAGTTGGCCTCCTCCATGAAGACCGCGCCGTCCCGGATGGTCACCACGTTCCGCTGGCCGTTCTCGCTCTCAAAGACCAGGCTCTGGTCCTCGTTGAGGGGATAGGTCCCCTGGACCTGGTCGTTCCAGGTGATGAGGACCTGCGCGCCCTCCTCCCGGGCGGCGCGGACCAAAAACATTCCGATAAGACCCACGATCAGCAGCAGGCCGATGACCAGCAGCCAGACCTTGGTGGAACGACTTTTCATGGCGCACCTCCGGAGCAGCGAGATAGATAAAAATAGTTTACTGCATTTGGGGCAGAATAGCAAGTGTTTTCTCCCGGCGAAACCGGGGCGGAAGGCCTTGACAAGCGAGGCAAAATGGGATAGACTTTGCGGTAGTAAAAGGGAGTAGCTGGCACAGCGATGTGTATCCGCGGCGTCAATACGGGTTCGGCCCCGCTTCGGATCGAAATGGCGAGACTTTTGCAAGCAATGGGTGCATTGCGGGCAAAAGGGCTCGCTTTTTATTTTGCCCGCGCCTGGAAGTGCCCTCAAAAAAGAAAGGAAGTGCTTGTATGCACAAAGAAACCTGGCAGCAGACCGGCGAGGCACTGCTGTCCGACCTGCACAGCAGCCCCCAGGGGCTGACCGGTCAGGAGGCCGCCCAGCGGCTGGAAAAGTACGGCCCCAACGAGCTGCGGGAGGGCGGCAAGAAAAGCACCCTGCGCATCTTCCTGGAGCAGTTCATGGACTTCCTGGTCATCATCCTGATCGCCGCCGCCGCGGTCTCCGCCGTCCTGGGGGACGTGGAGAGCATGGTGGTCATCCTGGCGGTCATCACCATGAACGCTGTCCTGGGCACCGTCCAGACCGTGAAGGCCGAGGCCTCCTTAGACAGCCTCAAGCAAATGTCCGCCCCCACAGCCAAGGTCCTGCGGGACGGGAAGGTCATCCAGATCCCCGGCCGGGAGGTGGTCCCCGGCGACATCGTCCTCCTGGAGGCCGGTGACGCCGTCTGCGCCGACGGCCGCCTGCTGGAGTCCGCCAGCCTGAAGACCGCCGAGGCCGCCCTCACCGGCGAGAGCCTGCCGGTGGAAAAGACCACCGAGGTCATCCCCGGGGACGTGGCCCTGGGCGACCGGACGAACCTGGTCTTCTCCGGCTCCTTCGTCACCTACGGCCGCGGCCGCTTCCTGGTGACGGGCACCGGCATGGAGACGGAGATGGGCAAGATCGCCGCCCTGCTGAAGTCCACCGAGGAAAAGTCCACCCCCCTGCAGGTGAGCCTGGACCAGTTCGGCAAGAAGCTCTCCATTGGCATCCTCATCCTCTGCGCCCTCATCTTCGGGGTCAGCGTGCTGGTCCAGGGGGAGAGCGTCATGAACGCCTTCCTCTTCGCCGTGGCTCTGGCCGTGGCCGCCATCCCCGAGGCCCTCAGCTCCATCGTCACCATCGTGCTGTCCTTCGGCACCCGGAAGATGGCCCAGGAAAACGCCGTCATCCGCAAGCTCCAGGCGGTGGAGGGCCTGGGCAGCGTGTCGGTCATCTGCTCCGACAAGACCGGCACCCTCACCCAGAACCGGATGACCGTCCGCCAGCTCTTCGTCAACGGCAAGATCATCCCCGCCGCCGAGGCCAACTTCAAGGACTCCGCCCAGGAGGCCCTGCTGCGCACGGCCCTGCTGTGCAGCGACGCCACCGTCACCACCGACAGCACCGGCAAGGTCAACGAGATCGGCGACCCCACCGAGACCGCCCTGGTCCGCCTGGGCGAGGACTTCGGCTTCGAGGAGGACGAGGTCCGGGCCAACTGGCCCCGGCTGGGGGAGCTGCCCTTCGACTCCGACCGGAAGCTCATGTCCACCGTTCACCGGTTCTCCGGCGGCCTGATGCTCATGACCAAGGGCGCGGTGGACGTGCTCCTGGACCGGGCTATCTTAGGCCCCGGCGAGCGGGAGGAGATCGAAGCTGCCAACCAGTATTTCTCTGACCAGGGCCTGCGGGTGCTGGCCTTCGCCTGCCGCCCCATGGACACCCACGAGGTCACCCTGGAGGACGAGAAGGACCTGCTCTTCCTGGGCCTCATCGCCATGATGGACCCGCCCCGGGAGGAGTCCAAGGAAGCCGTGGCCGCCTGCATCGCTGCCGGCATCCGCCCCATCATGATCACCGGCGACCATGTGGTCACCGCCTCTGCCATCGCCCGGGAGATCGGCATCCTCACCCCCGGCACCAAGGCCGTGGAGGGGGCTGTCATCGAGTCCATGACCGACGAGGAGCTGCGGGCCTTCGTGCCTGAGGTATCGGTCTACGCCCGGGTGTCCCCGGAGCACAAGATCCGCATCGTCCGGGCCTGGCAGGCCAGAGGCGCGCTGGTTGCCATGACCGGTGACGGCGTCAACGATGCCCCCGCCCTGAAGCAGGCCGACATCGGCGTGGCCATGGGCATCACCGGCACCGAGGTCGCCAAGGACGCGGCGGGCATGGTCCTCACCGACGACAACTTCGCCACCATCGTCCAGGCCGTGAAGAATGGCCGGAACGTCTACGCCAACATCCGCCGGTCCATCCAGTTCCTGCTCTCCGGCAACCTGGCGGGCATCCTCACGGTGCTCTATGCCTCCCTGCTGAGCCTGCCGGTGCCCTTCGCCGCCGTCCACCTGCTGTTCATCAACCTCCTGACCGACTCCCTGCCCGCCATCGCCCTGGGCCTGGAGCCCCACAACGATGCCGTCATGCACGACAAGCCCCGGCCCCGCAGCGAGGGCATCCTCACCAAGGACTTCCTGACCAACGTGGGCCTGGAGGGCCTGGTCATCGCCGTGGCCACCATCCTGGCCTTCCGGATCGGCCTGCCCGCCGGGCACAGCACCGCCATGACCATGGCCTTCGCCACCCTGTGCCTGTCCCGCTTGTTCCACGGCTTCAACTGCAAGGCCGCTGCACCCGTCCTCTTCACCAAGCGGTTCTGGAACAACCGGGCCCTGCTGGGTGCCTTCCTGGTGGGTGCCGCCCTGCTGTTCGCCGTGCTCCTCATCCAGCCTCTGGCCGGGGTGATGCAGGCCGCTGCGCTGCCCCTGCCCCTGCTGCTGACCATCCCCGGTCTGGCCCTGGCCAGTATGCTGGTCATCCAGCTTTTGAAGGCCATCCGCACCCGGCTGGCAAAATAAGCCCCGGAACCCACAAAAAACCAGCCGCAGGACTGGGAAAAATTGTGGCATCTACAGGTGAGAGACCCATGACTTTTCTGGGATTTTGTGATACAATGATTCATAATACCGTATTTTACTTTGTAATCGGACCCGTTGTAAATTACGATCGAGGATCGTCACCATACCATATTACCAAGGGAAAGGAATCAAAACTATGCAAGAATTCAAGGGAAGCAGCAACTACGTGGTCTCCTCCGACCTGCTGCGCATCGTCAACATCTCCATCGCCCTGGAAAAGCCTCTGCTCATCAAGGGCGAGCCGGGCACCGGCAAGACCCAGCTTGCCCAGGCCATCAGCGATGCCCTGGGCAAGAAGCTGGTGATCTGGAACATCAAGTCCACCACCAAGGCCCAGGACGGCCTGTATGTCTACGACACTGTCCAGCGTCTGTATGACAGCCAGTTCGGCGGCGAAGGGGTGGACGACATCCAGAAGTATATCAAGCTGGGCAAGCTGGGCGAGGCCTTTGCCGCCGACGAGCAGGTCATCCTCCTCATCGACGAGATCGACAAGGCCGACCTGGAGTTCCCCAACGACCTGCTGTGGGAGCTGGACCGGATGGAGTTCTATATCCCCGAGACCAAGCAGACCATCAAGGCCAAGCAGCGCCCCATCGTCATCATCACCTCCAACGC
>CAYNZG010000130.1:0-4722 GCA_964401525.1 uncultured Ruminiclostridium sp. | reverse complement strand
ATGCCCTGCTTGCGGGCGGTGGAGGCGATGTGACCCAGGGCGGAGTCCACCTCGCCCTTCATGATGAAGATCTTGTCGATGTTGGTCCCGGCGCGCAGGGCCTCGATGACCGCGTTGCGGCCCTCGATGATGCCGTCGGCAGGGGCCTCCTCCCGCTGGCTGCGAGCGGGACGGGGATCGTTTCGTTTTTCTTTCATAACACTCCGATCTTGGCCGAAGGACGGCCAAAGGAAGAAAATTTTCAGGTCTGGGCATACCACACCCATTTTGAATATACCGATTATACCATGGATCTGGGCAGAGCAAAAGGGGTTTTTCCCGGGAAATTCCCCCTGTGAGAGAATTGTAAGGTTTCCCCCTGCGCCGAACGGGCCCGGTTGACAGCGGGGCAAGAAAACTGCTATGCTAATAAGGATTTTGCTGAAAAAAGGAGACAGAGGACCGACCATGGCAGAGAAAACAGCCCACAGAAATCAATGGATCTTCCTATGTGTCGTGGTGTCCGGCATCGCCTCGTCGATGCTGGCCACCGCCATGACCACCGCCCTGCCCAGGGTGGCGGACTATTTTGGGGTCACCACGGCTACCGGCCAGTGGATCACCAGCGGCTACTCCCTGGCCATGGGCATCGCCCTGCCGCTGACGGCCTTCCTCATCACGAAGTTCCCCACCAGGCGGCTGTACCTGTCCGGCCTGGGCGTGTTTATCGCGGGGCTGCTGCTGTGCCTCTTTGCCTCGGACTTTACCGTCATGATGGTGGGGCGGGTGGTCCAGGCCATCGGCAACGCCGTGCTGATGTCCTCGGCCCAGGTCATCATCCTGACCATCTTCCCCAAGGAGACCACCGGGACGATGATGGGGACCTACGGCCTGGCCACCACTGCCGCCCCCATCGTGGCCCCTACCCTGGCGGGCTTCATGATCGATTCCCTGGGCTGGCGGTCCATTTTTGCGGCGGCTCTGGTGGTGATCCTCCTGTCCTTCCTGCTGGCATCTCTGGTCTTTGAAAATGTGCTGGAGCTGCAGGACCGGACCTTTGATGTGCGCTCCTTTGTGGAGAGCATCCTGGCCTTCGGCGGCCTGACCCTGGGCGTGGGCAACGTGATGACCTGCGGCCTGTTCAGCCTGGGGGCCGGTCTGCCCCTGCTGGTGGGCGTGGTGGGCAGCGTCCTGTTCGTCCGCCGCCAGTGCGCCCTAGCCACGCCCTTCCTGGATGTGAAGATCCTGGCGGACCGCACCTACCGGTGCAGCGTGGTCTCCTCCTGCTTGCTCTATTTTGCCATGATAGGCTCCTCCGTGCTCATGCCCCTGTATGTGCAGGTGGTCATGGGCCGCTCGGCGGTGCTCTCCGGGCTGGTGATGCTGCCGGGGTCCCTGGCCACGGCCCTGATGGGACCCTTTGCTGGGCGGATCTACGACCGCATGGGCATCCGTAAGCTCTTCCTGACAGGGGCGGTGGCTATGGTGATCTCCAGCCTGGGCATGGCTACCCTGCCGCTGACGGCCCCCCTGTGGGTGGCCTCCCTGTGGAACGTGGTGCGCAGCGTGACCATCGGCTCCCTGATGATGCCCCTGCTCACCTGGGGCGTCTCCCAGGTGGAGCCCCGGAAGGTCTCCGATGCCTCCAGCCTGCTGTCCTCCCTGCGGACCATCGCCGGGGCCATCGGCTCGGCGGTGTTCGTGGGCATCATGGATCTGATGGGGGGCACCGGAGCCGCGGCCCAGCTCCGCGGTGTGCACGCGGCCTTCCTGGTGATGCTGGCCACCGCCGTCCTCCTCCTGCTGATCGCCCTGCTGGGGGTGAAGAAAACGCAGCCGGAGCCGAAGGACTCCTCCATGGGCAGCTAATGTACCAAGGCGTTTTCTCAGAACGCTGCCGCCCTCCGGGAAGGGCCTGGAAAGACGATCCTCTTACACGAAAAGTTTGAAAAAGCAGGAAAAGGCGCGGCCTTTTCCTGCTTTTTTGAAAAAAATCTCCTTTCGGCAAAAAAAGTTGCTGCTACCCCTTTACTTTATTACGGTAGAGTGATAAAATATCCACCATCAAGCACCAAGAAAGGGGCAGACCCATGACATTCGATGCCAGCATCCTCCGCAGCAGCGAGCAGACCATCTTCCGCCTGCGGGGTCTTTATGAAAAGTACGGCTACCGCCGTTTTAAAATGAGCAAGTTCGAGGAATACGACCTCTACATCCGCAACAAGGACTTCCTGGTCAGCGACCGGATGATCACCTTCACCGATGCCCGGGGGGTCCTCATGGCTCTGAAGCCTGACGTGACCCTCTCCATCGTGAAGAACACCCGGGAGAAGGAGCCCGGTCCCAGAAAGGTCTACTATAACGAGGCCGTCTACCGCACCAACAAAGGGGACGACACCTTCCAGGAGATCACCCAGACCGGTCTGGAGTGCATCGGTGACCTGGACCTCTACCACATCTATGAGGTCCTGGCCCTGGCCGTCCAGAGCCTGGCGGAGATCAGCCCGGACTATATGCTGGACGTGTCCCACATGGGTCTGGTGTCCGGCTTCATGGAGGCCGCCGGGGTGGCCCCGGAGGATTACCCCGTGGTCCTGGAGGCCGTCCGGGAGAAGAACGCCGCCGCCCTGCGGGCCTTCTGCCGGGAGAAGAGCATGAGCGCCACCGTCTCCGCCCTGCTGGAGAAGCTGGTGAACACCTACGGCCCCATCCAGCCGGTCCTGGAGGAGCTTGCCCCCCTGTGCGTGGGTGGCAAGAAGACCCGGGAGGCTTGGGAGGAGCTGAACGACCTCTGCCGCCTGCTGAAGGCCAACGGCCTGGACAAGAACGTCTGCCTGGACTTCTCCGTGGAGGGCGGCATGGACTACTACAGCGGCCTGGTCTTCCGCGGATTCATTAAAAATCTCTCTGCGGGGGTGCTCTCCGGCGGACAGTATGATAAAATGGTGGAAAAGATGGGCAAGCACTGCGGTGCTATGGGCTTCGCCATCTATCTGGATGAGCTGGAGCGGCTCCGTCCCGCCCAGATCGAGTGGGATGCCGATGTGCTGGTCCACTATGACGAGACCACGGATCTGGCCGTCCTCACCGGCAAAATGGCCGATTTGGCCACCGCCGGGAAGAAGGCCCTGGCCCGGAAGGAGCCCGGCAGCCTGCGGGTAAAAGAGACCATCGACCTGAGAGGAGGAGACCAGGCATGAGTGACCAGGAATTTCTGAATGTGGCCCTGCCCAAGGGCCGGTTGGGCGAGAAGGTCTACGCCATGTTCGCCCAGGCGGGCTTCCCCTGCGAGGAGCTTCTGGACCCCAAGCGGAAGCTGATCTTTGAAAACCCCGAGGCCGGGGTGCGCTACTTCTGGGTCAAGCCCTCTGACGTGGCTGTCTACGTGGAGCGGGGCGCCGCCGACGTGGGCGTGGTGGGCAAGGACATCCTGCTGGAATACGAGCCGGATATCTACGAGCTGCTGGACCTGAACGTGGGCAAGTGCCGGATGTGCGTGGCAGCAGAGAACGGCTTCCGCCCGGACCCGGACCAGACCCTCCGGGTGGCCACCAAGTTCCCCCGCATCGCCCGCCGGTTCTACAGCGCCCGCAGCCAGGACATCGACGTGATCCTCCTCCACGGCTCCATCGAGATCGCCCCCATCCTGGGGATGACCGATGTGATCGTGGACATCGTGGAGACCGGCACTACCCTGAAGGAAAACAACCTCTCCCCTGTTGAGACCATCGTGCCCATCAGCGCGCGGCTCATCGCCAATAAAGTGAGCTTCAAGTTCAAGCACGCCGCCATCCAGCAGCTCTTCCAGAGCCTGACCGAGCAGGTGGCGGCCAAGGAGGCAGAAAAGCAATGATTCGTATTTTAAAGGAAGCAGAGACCGACCGTAAGGCCATTTTTGCCCGGGAGGACCCGGTGGACAGCGTGGCAGAGCCTGTCCGGGCCATCCTGGAGGACGTGAAGGCCCACGGTGATGCGGCTCTGAAGAAGTATACCAAGGAGTTCGACGGCGCAGACATCACCTCCGTGGAGGTGGGTGCCGGGACCATCGACGACGGCTTCCGCAACGCCGACCCCTTCCTGGTGGACATCCTCTACCGGGCCGCCGACCGGGTGGCCGCCTTCCACCAGCACCAGGTCCGCAACAGCTTCCTCATCAATGAGGAGTCCGGCATCGTCATGGGCCAGAAGATCATCCCCCTGGAGCGGGTGGGTCTGTATGTCCCCGGCGGCACCGCCGCTTATCCCTCCAGCGTCATCATGAACTGCATCCCGGCAAAGCTGGCCGGGGTGAAGGAGATCTTCATGGTGACCCCGCCGGACAAGAACGGCAAGATCCCCGCCAACATCCTGGCAGCTGCCCGGGTCTGCGGGGTGAACCGCATCTTCCGGGTGGGCGGGGCCCAGGCCATCGCCGCCCTGGCCTACGGCACCGAGAGCATCCCCAAGGTGGACAAGATCGTAGGCCCCGGCAACCAGTATGTGGCCGAGGCCAAGAAGCAGGTCTTCGGCAAGGTGGGCATCGACATGGTGGCCGGCCCCAGCGAGATCCTGGTGGTGGCCGACGAAAAGAATAACCCCCAGATCCTGGCCGCCGACCTGCTGAGCCAGGCCGAGCACGACAAGAACGCCTCCGCCGTCCTGGTCACCGACAGCGCCGCCCTGGCCGAGGCGGTCCAGGCCGCCATTGAGGAGCAGCTGTCCAAGCTCAAGCGGGAGGAGATCGCCCGGGCCTCCATCGAGAAC
>CAYNZG010000129.1:0-4759 GCA_964401525.1 uncultured Ruminiclostridium sp. | reverse complement strand
GAGGAGAAGACCGTCTGCATCCTGGTGGCCACCTCCGGCGACACCGGCAAGGCCGCCCTGGAGGGCTTCAAGGACGTGGACCGCACCAAGATCCTGGTCTTCTATCCCAACGGCGGCGTGTCTGAGGTCCAGGCCCTGCAGATGAAGACCCAGGAGGGCAGCAACGTGGGGGTCTGCGCCGTCCACGGCAACTTCGACGATGCCCAGACCGGCGTGAAGATCCTCTTCTCCGACGAGAAGCTCCGGGAGGACCTGGCAGAGCGGGGCTATTTCCTGTCCTCTGCCAACTCCATCAACTGGGGCCGCATCCTGCCGCAGCTGGTGTACTACATCTCTGCCTACTGCGACCTGCTCAACGCCGGGAAGATCCAGATGGGCGAGAAGGTCAACTACTGCGTGCCCACCGGCAACTTCGGCAACATCCTGGCCTGCTGGTATGCCAAGCAGATGGGCCTGCCCGTGGGCAAGCTGATCTGCGCCTCCAACAGCAACAACGTCCTCACGGAGTTCATCTCCACCGGCGTGTACGACAAGAACCGTCCCTTCCACACCACCATGTCCCCCTCCATGGACATCCTGGTGTCCAGCAACCTGGAGCGGCTCCTCTTCGCCCTCACCGACCAGGACGACCAGGCCGTGGCCGGGTACATGAAGCAGCTCAACGAGACCGGCCGCTATGAGATCGACGAGGCCCTGAAGGCCAAGCTGAAGGCGGACTTCTACGGCGGCTTCTGCGACGAGGCCAAGACCAGCCAGATCATCGCCAAGGTCTGGAAGGAGCATGACTACCTCATCGACCCCCACACCGCCGTGGCCTATGCGGTCATGGAGGAGTACCGGGCTGCCACCGGGGACCAGAACCAGACGGTCTTCGTCTCCACTGCCAGCCCCTTCAAGTTCTGCGACAGCGTCCTGACCAGCCTGGGCGTGGAGGAGGTCCGCCCCGGCATCGAGGCTCTGGACCAGCTCAGCCAGGTCACCGGCCGTCCCGCCCCCGCGCCTCTGGCCGCCCTGCGGGACAAGCAGGTCCGCTTCGAGGAGCACGTGGACAAGGAACAGATGATGGACGTGGTGCTGTCCACCCTGCGGTAACGGCACGAAATAAAAAACGAAAAGGCGGTGGATCGAAGTGGCACTTTATGTGATAGGGGACACCCATCTCTCCCTGGGCAGCAGCAAGCCCATGGACGTGTTCGGCGGCGCGTGGGAGGGCTATGTGGAAAAGCTGACCCAGGGCCTGTCGGTCCTTACGCCGGAGGATACCCTGGTCATCGCCGGGGACGTGTCCTGGGGCATGAGCCTGGAGGAGTCGGAAAAGGACTTCGCCTGGCTCCATGCCCTGCCGGGACAGAAGATCCTTCTCAAGGGCAACCACGACTACTGGTGGAACACCGTGGCCAAGATGGAGCGGTTTTTCCAGGCCAAGGGCTTTGACTCCCTCCACATCCTCCATAATAATTGCTACCACTACGGTGACGTGGCCCTCTGCGGCACCCGCGGGTGGTTCTACGAGGAGGACAAGGCGGGGCAGAGCGCGAAGGTGTTCAACCGGGAGCTCCAGCGGCTGGAGACCTCGCTGAAGGCCGCCGGGGAGGGGGAGAAGCTGTGCTTTCTCCACTATCCCCCCTTCTACACCGGCTATCGGTGCGAGCCCATCATCCGGCTTCTGGAGCAATATCAGGTGAAGGCCTGCTACTACGGCCACCTGCACGGGGCCAGCCACCGGCTGGCCATCCAGGGAGACAGCGGCGGGGTGGATTACCAGCTCATCGCGGCGGACTATCTGAAGTTCCGCCCGAAAAAAATTCTGGAATCGGAAAAAAAGACTGGTAATCCCCTATGAAATCTGCTATGATATCCCATATATACTGCAATACCATGCCCTCCCATGTATTTATTATCCGGTGAGAGGGCGTTTTACAGGAGGAAAAAAGGACATGAATGTCAAGAGCGTTGTTGAAAACAAAGAAAAGTTTGAAGTCGAACTGATCGTCGAAGTCGGTCAGGAAGAGTTCGAAGCAGCCATTGAAAAGGTCTATCAGAAGAGCCGCGGCAGCATCACCGTCCCCGGCTTCCGCAAGGGCAAGGCCCCCCGGAAGGTCATCGAGGGCATGTATGGTGCCGGTGTTTTCTATGAAGATGCCCTGGAAGAGGCTTATCCCGCAGCCTGCAATGCTGCCATCGCAGAAAAGGGCCTGGACCACGTTGCTCCCCCCCAGGTCGAGATCCTGACCCTGGGCAAGGAGGGCTTCTCCTTCAAGGCTACCGTGACCGTTCGTCCCGAAGTCACCCTGAAGCAGTATAAGGGCCTGGAGGCCGAGAAGGTCCTGCCCACCATCACCGAGGAAGCTGTGGACAACGAGCTGAAGCAGTTCGTGGACCGTGCCACTCAGCTGGTGGTCGTGGACCGCGAGGCCAAGCTGGGCGACACCGCAGTCATCGACTACGAGGGCCTGAAGGACGGCGTCGCTTTCGCAGGCGGCACTGCACAGGGCTATGAGCTGGCTCTGGGCTCCGGCACCTTCATCCCCGGCTTCGAGGATCAGGTGGTCGGCATGAAGGCCGGCGACCAGAAGGACATCGAGCTGACCTTCCCCGCAGAGTACCACGCTGAGGAGCTGGCAGGCCAGCCCGTGGTGTTCAAGGTCAAGTGCGTCGAGGTCAAGGAGAAGCAGGCTCCCGCCCTGGACGACGAGTTCGCCAAGGACGTGTCCGAGTTCGACACCATGGAGGAGTTCCGCGCTGACCTGAAGAGCAAGGTCGCTGACCGCAACATGCAGCAGAGCGAAGCCAAGTTCCGCCAGGCTCTGCTGGGCCAGCTGTGCGAGCAGATCGAGATCGAGCTGCCCGAGGCTATGGTCGAGACCCAGATCGACCGTTTCGTGGACAACTATGCTTCCCGCCTGGAGTCTCAGGGCATCTCCCTGGAGACCTACATGCAGTACATGCAGATGACCATGGACCAGATCCGCGGCGACCTGCGTGAGCCCGCTATGACCCAGATCAAGCAGCAGCTGGCTCTGGATGCCATCGTGGCAGCTGAGAGCATCGTCATCTCCGACGAGGACGTGGAAGCTGAGATCAAGAAGGCCGTCACCAGCCTGAACATGCCCTATGAGCGCGTGACCGAGGGCCTGGACCGCGATGCCCTGAAGAAGGACCTGGCCCGCGACAAGGCTATGGCCGTCGTGGCTGAGAACGCCAAGGCAAAGCTGGTGGAAGTGGACCCCGAAGAGGCCGTCAAGCTGACCTCCGTGACCAAGGAAGAGGTCGAGGCAGAAAAGGCTGAAAAGGAAGAGAAGAAGGAAAAGAAGACCAGAGCAAAGAAGACCACCGAGGAAGGCGAAGCCGCTCCCAAGAAGACCACCCGCAAGAAGAAGGCTGACGCCGAAGCCGAGAAGGTCGAGGAATAATTTTTCCTTCGGTGGGGTATCCTTACTCTGACTGAAAAAAAGGAGATCCTAATCATGAGTTTAGTACCCTATGTAGTTGAACAGACCAGCCGGGGAGAGCGGTCTTATGACATCTTCTCCCGTTTGCTGAACGACCGGATCATCTTCCTGTCGGAAGAGGTGAACGACACCACGGCCAGCCTCGTGGTGGCCCAGCTCCTCCACCTGGAGTCCCAGGATCCGGATCAGGATATCCAGCTCTACATCAACAGCCCCGGCGGCTCTGTTACGGCGGGTATGGCGATCTACGACACCATGCAGTATATCAAGTGCGATGTGTCCACCATCTGCATCGGCATGGCAGCCAGCATGGGCGCGTTCCTGCTGGCCGCCGGCACCAAGGGCAAGCGCATGGCCCTGCCCAACGCAGAGATCATGATCCACCAGCCTTCCGCCGGGACCCAGGGTCAAATCACCGATATGGCCATTCACCTGAAGCGTCTGGAGACCATCAAGCAGCGGATGAACCGGATCCTCGCGGATAACACCGGCAAGCCCATTGAGGTGGTCGCCGCCGACTGCGAGCGTGACAACTTCATGTCTGCGGAAGAAGCTATGGCATACGGCCTCATTGACAAAGTGATCGACAAGCGCTGATACGATGGGAAAAGGGGGGCGTTTCGTCCCCCTTTTTCCTGCGTTTTCCCCCGGAAAACAGCGCATCCCAAAAGAGGTGAATGGATCTATGACCAAAAATGAAGATAAGCGGACGCTCCGCTGCTCCTTCTGCGGCAAGCACCAGGGTCAGGTGGACCGGATCATCGCCGGTCCCGGTGCCTACATCTGCAACGAGTGCGTGCACCTGTGCATGAACATCCTGGATGATATGCCCGCCATGGAGGAGGAAGTCGCGCCCGATATGCCCGATGTCATCCCCAGCCCCAAGGAGATCAAGGCTTACCTGGATGAATACATCGTGGGCCAGGACGCGGCCAAGGTGGCCCTGTCCGTGGCAGTGTACAATCACTATAAGCGCATCTACTTCGGCGGTGACGAGGAGGTGGAGCTGCAGAAGAGCAACATCCTTCTGCTGGGCCCCACCGGCAGCGGCAAGACCCTGCTGGCCCAGACCCTGGCCAAGGTCCTGAACGTCCCCTTCGCCATTGCCGACGCCACCACCCTCACCGAGGCCGGCTATGTGGGCGACGATGTGGAGAACATCCTCCTGCGCCTGGTCCAGGCCGCCGACTACGACGTGGAGCAGGCCGAGCGGGGCATCATCTACATCGACGAGATGGATAAGATCGCCCGAAAGAGCGAAAATACCTCCATCACCCGGGATGTATCCGGCGAGGGTGTCCAGCAGG
>CAYNZG010000128.1:0-4764 GCA_964401525.1 uncultured Ruminiclostridium sp. | reverse complement strand
GTGATGCGGTCCTTGTACCCGGCCTTGAAATAGCCGTTGCCCATGGTGAGCTCGTAAAAGTCGCACAGCATGGTCATGTTCAGCTTCTTGCTCGTATTCATATCCTTATCCTCTGATTTTCTTATCCTCGTTTCCCCCGGCCAGGCCGCGGGCTTGTCCCTTCCATTATATGCTTTTGCAGGTGACAAGTCAATGACGACTGTAATTTTGCACAAAAAAAGATGACCCTTGACCGTTTGAGTTTCTACCGGTCAAGGGTCATCGAGCGTGCTTGATATCTAACATCAATTTAACCTCTCTTTCTGCGGATTCCACGAATGAGACTGACGTTTTCTTCTGATCTACGTTGCGAACATATCCTTTCTTTATATAATCCTCGTAAGCGAGGTCGCTTTTTTATGTTGAACGTCTGGTCTGAATGAACGCTGTGTCCAGCAAGCTGTGGGTTTTCTTGCCGGTGAGTTTCTTAGTACATTGGACTCACCCTTTCTCTTTCTGGTTATAATATACCACAGCCCCACCCCGTTTACAACCCGGAATTTTGTTCAAAATACACACCCTCAAATCATGCAAAAGGGAGATTTCCATCATTTCCGCCAATCTCTTCTTGTCCTGTCCCTTGGATGGTGCTATAATAAAAATGTTGGCCGGTCTTTCCCCGTCCAACATTTTTTGGCAATGTGCTCCCATCGCATTGCCAATAATTACACGATAAGTATAATATAATTATGGATGCGTTAAGATTTGAATGGGATCCCCAGAAAAATGAACGAAACAAAAAGAAGCATGGCTTATCTTTCGAAACTGCAAGGGAGGTCTTTTACGACGAATTCGCGATCCTGTTTGACGACCCGGACCATTCTTTGGAGGAAGACCGCTTCCTCATCATCGGAACGATCAAGACAGAACAAATTTGCATTTTTGCATTGTGAGCCATTGCTATCGTGACCATGAGGACAGCATCCGCTACTATACCGCGTCCCTCCTGGCCCGCAGAACGAAGAACCGGCGGGCCGACCTCGCCCGGCTCCTTGGGGTCGAGGGCATCGCCTCCATCTACCGGTATGCCGATGTGAACCACTGCCTGTCCTTCGACCAGGTGGCGGACGAGCTCACTGCGGCCTACCACATCCCGGAGGGTACCTACTATCCCGAAGCCCTCTTTCAGACCACCGGCACCACAGCCCCCAAGCATACCCAGATCGGCAAGGCCTATGCCAACCTGGTCTGCGACATCCAGCCGGATCCGGACCGCTACCCCGCTGCCCTCTATGCCATCCTCTGCTCTAAGATCTCTGAATGGATGACCGACTACCGCAGCGCCTTCTACTACTCCCCCCGGGACTATATCCTCTACCGCTGGGAACTGCTGCAGACCGCCGGATAACGAAAACCAAAAAGCACTGTCACCGGACTTCTGTCCCGCGACAGTGCTTTTTTTCACGCCTCCAGCGCCTCCCCCGCCGCCTTCGCCAGCCACGCCACGGCCTTCTCCTCCTCCATGTCTAAGAAGGCCTCCAGGCCCAGCTGGTGGAGGGGCTTTCTTATGGCCCGCGTGATCCGGGAGTCCGCCCGGGTCCGCAGGGACCCCCGATAGATCCCCCTGGCCACCAGGGTCAGGACCCCCTGCAAGCCGTCGGCCTGATAGGCCCTGGTCAGAGGCAACACCTCCCACTTGGCGTAGTGGAGGGGCCGCCGATGGCTGGCGGCGCTGATGAAGTAGACCTTTTCGTCCTCTAAGATGATCTTCTTCACGATCTCGTGGGGCTTTTCCTTCTGCCGCCGGGGCGGGGCAGCGGCGGGCGGGTCCGCCCGGCCGTACCGCTGGGCCAGATACCCCCGGGCCGCCCGGAACAAGCTCTCCTCCGCCGGTGCCATCACCGGCAGCCGCTGGAGCAGCAGCTTCACCGCCCGGTCGTCCCCCTGGAGCTTGCACCGGGCCAGCGTCTCCCGGCCCAGGGCCAGAAAGGCCCCCCGGTACTTCTCCCGATACGGCTCCGTCCAGGGATCGGCGGACTTGTCCAAAAACGGCCCCACGCACAGGCTCAGGGCCGCCATGCTGAGGCCCAGCCCCGCCGGGTCCCCGGGGTCGGCGGCGTAGAAGTCGGTCAGGAGGCGGTTCAGCCGGTCCTCGTCCACGTCCAGCGTGTAGCGGGGGTTCAGACGGTAGGACCCGGCGGAGAACTGGACCAACCCGCTCTTGCCCCCCAGGCCGATGCGGTCCAGATCCTCCCGCAGGCGGTTCAGCCGCACCCGGGCGGCGTTCTCCGTGCCGAAGTCCGGCCAGAGGTCGGCCAGCTCCCCCTGGGTGACCTCCCGGTCCCGATGGACCAGCAGGTATTTCAGCAGCCGCCAGGGCTTCGCCTGCCGGGAGGGGTTCTCCTCCAACCGCCCGGCCTGGTTTTCCAGGGCAACGGTGCCGAACAGCGTCACCCGGAGCGAATAACTATCGGTGTTCGTCATGGAGAACACCTCCTTTTCTTGTGTGTAGCAATGGATATCGCCCGATTTCGTAGGGGCCGATGCCCTCATCGGCCCGCACCTTGCAGGGTATCTCTCGCCTTTCGACTCTCTCTGAGGGCAGTCACCCACCGAAAGGCTCCCCTGTGTCATGGCCCAGGCCACCCTCTCTTGGCCTACGGCCAATTCACCTTGGGGGAAGTGCTCCGAAGGAGCGGAGGGGTTGAAACCTGGCAGATCCGGTCGATCCCTCAGTCAGCACTTCGTGCTGCCAGCTCCCTTTACACAAGGGAGCCTTTGAGGTGGTCACTGCCCTTCCACCTGTACCACAAACACCCCTCGGGCTTCCGCCCGAGGGGTGTATTGTCGTAAGAAACTTACAACTTGTGTTGAATCAGGGATTCAAGATTAGTTCAGAGTAGTAGTACCGTCGATATGACCGTCAACGTCGATGACAATCAGTTCAACAACGAACTTGCCATCTTCCTTATCGGTACCAACAACATACTTTGCATTATCAACGTAGTTGGGAGCTTCATCGGTGCCATTGTTATGAGCCAGCTTGATCTTGCCGCCTTCAACCTTAGCCTTGTCAGCTGCGTCAACATAGATGACAGTGGTATCTGCGTTAACAACCAGCTCGGTGTTTGCCTTATCGCCACCGTTGAACTTGATGTTAGTGCCGTCATAAGCGATGATAGCAGCTGCGTTGTTGTTAACAGTCAGAGTGGAAACCTTACCATCGGTGACCTTGTAGCTGATGGTGTCGCCCTTAGCGGGAACGGTAGCAGTGCCGTCAGTGGTCAGTTCAACCTCAGTGGTGCCATTCCAAATGGTGAAGGTTGCCAGATCCTTGGAACCGTCCTTGGTAACGACAACATCGGAAATGACATAGCCATAAGCGATGTCATCGGAGGTAGCCAGGGAAGAATCCATGGTTGCAAACACAACGGAAGTGAAGCCAGTAGAGGAATCCTTCTTGACCATAGCGTTGTTCAGGATGCCATCGTCGGTCTTCTTCAGGTCAGCACCAGTGATGACCTTGTAGGTATCGGGATCTTCCGAAGTATCGACAACGTAGATCACTGCATCGTCAGCAATGTTATAGTCACCAGCCTTGGCACTGTCCTCATTATACTCCAGGTCACCAGCCTTGGTGGTGTCGGTCATTGCGGGGATATCAGTAGTCAGAGTGTAAACACCATCGTCGATATCGCTGATATAGACCAGCCAGTTAATGCAGGTGTCGGCGGTAGTGGTGAGAGTGCTCTTAGCGGCATCATAGGGAACGGTGATAATTTCGCCGGTGGAAGTCAGCAGGCTGACCTGAGGATAGTTTGCGTTCCAATCCTTCTCGGGCTGGATTGCAGTGACCAGAGCATAGTCAGAAGCGTCGATATCGGTCTTAGCAGCCTTAGCAACATAGACATAGCCCTCGACAACCACGAAATCGTAATCGTTGTCCAGAGTCATAGTCTGGCCGTTAGCCAGAGCGTACCAGGTGCCGTCGACTCTCACGTCGGTGACGGGAGAACCCTTGGTAGCTTCAACGGTGCCAGTCAGAACGTCCAGCTTGGTGTAAGCGGCAACACCATCAACAGTGTTAGCCTCGTTAACAATCATAACATAATCGTCTTCCTCGACCTCGCCAGTCAGGTTGATCTTTTCGATCTTCACATTACCAACACCAGAAGTGGTAATAGTGGAAGTGCCAACATACTCAACGGTCTCAACAGTGAAGGGAACATAGACAACCACGTCGATCTTGTTGTCGCCGGTGTTGTCGATAGCCTTCATGGAGTAGCCCAGAGCAGCTGCGGGGGTCTTGTAAGAAGCGGTGATGCCAGTAGCATCGGCAGCAGAGCTGTTGAATGCATAAGCAGCAACAGTCTTATCAGTGGTGTCGTAATCGACGTCATCAATCTCGATGGACTTGTCGTCCAGGTCTGCTGCGTCGATGTCGCCCAGGACACCCTCTGCGATCACAGAGCTGTCATAAGCGAACATACCATACACGGTGTCGATCTTGCTGTTCTTCACAGTGTAGACGACCTTAACATTCATCCGGAACAGGTCGGTGTAGTCCACATCGGAAACAACAGTAGTGGTGGAATCCTGACTGCCGCCAGTGGACAGGCCCTTGGCGAAGGTGTAAGTCCACTCTGCCTCGTCCTCATCATAGGAGAAGCCGGTCATAATAGCGGTCTGGTCGTCCAGAACATCATACTTGTCAGCCAGCAGGTTGGGCATGCCCTTGTCAGACACGGTGACCTGAGAGGACAGGTTGCCGTTGGAGCCGATCAG
>CAYNZG010000127.1:0-4766 GCA_964401525.1 uncultured Ruminiclostridium sp. | reverse complement strand
GTCTACGGAGAGGCCGCGGCAGTGCTGGCAGGGGACGGTCTGTTGACCGCCGCCTTTTCTTTGTTGGCCCAGGCAGACCTGGCTCCGGAACAGATCGTCCGGGGCGTGGCCTGCCTGTCCCGGGCTGCCGGTCCCGCCGGGATGGTGGGGGGCCAGATCCTGGACCTGGCCGGAGAGGGCAAGACCCTGACCTATGAGCAGATCCTGCAGATCCAGGCGCTGAAGACCGGGGCCATGATCGAGGCGGCGGCCCGTCTGGGTGCCATTGCCGCCGGGAGCACGGCGGAGGAAGAGGAAGCTGCCGCTACCTATGCCCAAAAGCTGGGCCTGGCCTTCCAGGTCCGGGACGATATGCTGGATGTCCTGGGGAACGAGGCCGAGCTGGGCAAGCCCATCGGCTCGGACCAGGAGAATGAGAAGTCTACCTTCGTGGGCCTCCGGGGCATCGAGGGCTGCGCGGCCCTGGTCCGGTCCCTGACCGAGGAGGCGGTGGCAGCCCTGGCCGCCTACCCTGACCGCGGGTTCCTCTGCGACCTGGCGGAGATGCTGGCAGGCCGCACGAAATGAGCGTTCTGCCTGACCGGAAGGAGGCATCGACTTGAAAGAATATTCCTCCCTGCATTCCATCAGCGACCGTCAGGCGGAAGCCCTCTGCACCGAGCTGCGGGAGCGCGTCATCGATGTAGTCTCCCAGACCGGCGGCCACTTAGCCTCCAACCTGGGGGCGGTGGAGCTGACGGTGGCCCTGCACCGGGTGTACGACACGGGGCGGGATCGGCTGGTCTTCGATGTGGGGCACCAGTGCTATGTGCACAAAATACTCACCGGCCGCAATGGCCGCATGGAGACCCTGCGCACCTTTGGCGGCATCGCGGGCTTCCCGAAGCCGGCGGAGTCCAGGCACGATGCCTGCATTGCCGGGCACGCCTCCACGGCGGTGTCTACGGCGCTGGGCATGGCCGTGGCCCGCACGCGGCTGGGGGAAGACTATAAAGTGGTCGCCCTTCTGGGGGACGGCTCCCTCACCGGCGGTCTGGCCTACGAGGGCCTGTCCATGGCGGGCCAGAGCGGCGAGCCGCTGGTGATCATCCTCAACGACAACGGCATGTCCATCGATGCCAGCATGGGGGGCGTGGCCCAGCATCTGGCCACCCAGCGGCTGAACCCTCCGTATCTGCTGGGCAAAGAGATCTATCGCAAGATCATGCAGGCCACCGCCCTCGGACGGGTGCTCTACCGGGGCATCCACCGGGTCAAGGAGGCGGTCAAGGCTGCCATTCTGCCCTGCGGGATGTTCGAGAGCATGGGCTTTCACTATATGGGGCCGGTGGACGGCCACGATGTCAAGGCCCTGACCCGGCAGCTGACCTATGCGTCTCAGGTCCAGGGCCCGGTCCTTCTCCATGTGAAGACCGTGAAGGGCAAGGGCTATGGCCCGGCGGAGGAGAACCCCGATGCCTTCCACGGCACGGCCCCCTTCCACCGGGAGGACGGCTCCCCCCGGTATCCCAAGAAAAACGAGAGCTTTTCCGCCCGCTTCGGCAAGGAGCTGTGTGCCCTGGCCCGGGAGGACCGGCGCATCTGCGCCCTGACGGCGGCCATGACCTCCGGCACCGGCCTGTCCGGCTTTGCCCGGGAGTTTCCGGACCGGTTCTTTGACGTGGGCATCGCCGAGGAGCACGCCGTCTCCATGACGGCGGGCATGGCCAAGCAGGGCCTCATCCCGGTGTTCGCGGTCTATTCGACCTTCTTCCAGCGCAGCTACGATATGCTCATCCATGACATCGCCATCGACAAGCTGCACGCGGTCTTCTGCGTGGACCGGGCCGGGCTGGTGGGAGACGACGGCGAGACCCACCACGGTCTGTTCGACCTGGGCTTTCTCAAGACGGTCCCGGGCCTGACGGTGCTGGCTCCTGCCAGCCTGGACGAGCTGTCGTCCATGCTGCGCCGGGCGGTCTATGATCTTTCCGGCCCGGTGGCGGTCCGGTATCCCCGCGGGGGAGAAGAACGATACAGTGCAGACCACAGCCGGGACAAGGCTGTCCTCCTGCGGGAGGGCACGGACCTGACCCTAGTGACCTTTGGCGGCCTCACCGGCAGCGTGCTGCAGGTGGCGGAGCAGCTGGCGCAGGCCGGGGTCTCGGCCGAGGTGGTCAAGCTCAATCAGGTCCTTCCGGTGCCCACCGAGCTGGTGCTGGCATCCCTGGAAAAGACCGGCCGCCTGTTGGTGGCCCAGGAGTGTATCGCCCAGGGCAGTCCGGGGGAGACCATTCTGGCAGCCGCTTCGGCGGCAGGGGTCCCCTTACGCGGGTCGGCCCTGTGCTCCTGTGGGGAGGACTTTTTGCCCCACGGGACCATCCCGCAGCTCCGCAGTCTCTGCGGGCTGGACATGGGATCTTTGTATGAAAAAGCTTTGGAGGTGGTGCGGTATGGCAAGTAAGAAACGTCTGGACGTTTTGCTGACCGAGAGCGGCAGGATCGAGAGCCGCCAAAAGGCCCAGGCCATCATCATGGCCGGGCAGGTCTTCTGGGAGGGGCGCCGGATGGATAAGGCCGGGGCCATGGTCCCGGTGGACGCTGACCTGGAGATCCGGGGACAGACTTTGAAATATGTGAGCCGAGGCGGTTTGAAGCTGGAGAAGGCCATGGAGACCTTCGACCTGCCCTCCCTGGAGGGGACCGTGGCCATTGACGCGGGGGCCTCCACCGGGGGCTTTACCGACTGTATGCTGCAGAACGGCGCGGCGAAGGTCTACGCCGTGGACGTGGGCTACGGCCAGCTGGCCTGGAGCCTGCGCAACGACCCCCGGGTGGTGTGTATGGAGCGCACCAACGTTCGGTACCTCACGGCGGAGACCATCCCGGAGCCTCTGGACTTCGGCAGCGTGGATGTGTCCTTCATCTCCCTGCGCCTGATCCTGCCGGCCCTGCGGCCGCTCATGAAGGAGAGCGGGCAGCTGGTCTGTCTCATCAAGCCCCAGTTCGAGGCTGGGAAGGAGAAGGTAGGGAAGAAGGGCGTGGTCCGGGACAAGAAGGTCCACCTGGAGGTCCTGGAGCAGTTTTTGCGCCACGCCGACGAGTGCAACTTCTATGTGAAGGACATCACCTACTCTCCCATTCGCGGACCGGAGGGGAATATTGAGTATCTGGGCCAGTTGACCGTGGCGGAGCAGCCGCCCTACGCAGGGGACCTGGCTGCCCTGGTGGAGGAGTCTCACGCACGATTGGAGGGAGCGACCCATTGAAGATCATTCTCTGCCCCAATCCCTTCCGGGATAAGGGCCTGAAGGCAGCCAAGAGCACCGAGCGGCTGCTGAGCACAGCGGGGGTCAAGACAGAATACTGCTTTCCCTTTCCCGTGGACAAGTCCGTGCTGGGGGATCTGGACCCCAGCATCCAGATCAAGGATCTGAAAAGTGAACTGGCCGACGCGGACTTCCTGGTCTGCTTCGGCGGAGACGGGACCATCCTCCATGCCTCCAAGGATGCCAGCAGCTTTGGGGTCCCCATCATCGGGGTCAACATGGGCAGCGTCGGCTTCATGGCGGAGCTGGAGCAGAGCGAGCTGCTCCAGCTGACCCGCCTCATCAGCGGGGAGTACACCCTGGAGAACCGGATGCTGCTGGACGTGCGGGTCATGCGGGACGGACGCACCATTTTCCGCAGCACCTCCCTCAACGACGCAGTGGTCACCAAGGGTGCTGTGGCCCGGGTCATCGACCTGCAGGTCTTCAGCGACAAGGTCTTAGTGGCCAACATTTTCGGCGACGGGGTCATCATGGCCACCCCCACCGGCTCCACGGCCTACTCCCTGTCCGCAGGCGGGCCCATCGTGGAGCCCACCGCAGAAAACATCATTATGACCCCCATCAGCGCCCACACCATCCAGGCCAAAGCCATGGTCCTGGATAAAAGCCGCCAGATCGATGTGACCGTCCCGAAAAAGAGCCGGAAAATGGCCTATCTCTCGGTGGATGGCGGCAAGGCCTTCAAGCTGTTCTCTGGCGACACGGTGCAGGTCACCAAGTCCCGGCGTTCCCTGTGCCTGGTGAAGTTTTTTGAAAAGAGCTTCTATGAGCTGATCAACCGAAAGCTGGAAAGGAGAAACCACCCATGAAAGCCAGAAGACAGGCGGAGATCCTGGCCATCATTCAAGAGCATGACATCGAGACCCAGGACCAACTCCTGGAAAAGCTGCGGGAAAAAGGGGTGAAGTCCACCCAGGCCACCATTTCCCGGGACATCAAAGAGCTTCATCTGGTGAAGGAGCTGACCGGCCACAGCACCTATAAGTATGCCGTCAGCGAGCGCAAGACCTCTCTGAACGTGGCCGGACGACTGAACAATATTTTCCGGGAGAGCGTGACCTCCTTCGACAGCGCCCAGAACATCGTGGTCCTGAAGACCATGCCCGGCCTGGCTTCGGCGGCCTGCTCGGCCATCGACGGGATGCACCTGCCCAACATGCTGGGGAGCCTGGCCGGCGACGACACGGCCATCCTCATCATGCGCACGACCCTGGACGCAGAGGAGCTGTGCCGGGAGATCGTGAAAATGCTGGATAAGAAATGAGATCATGGAACCGGAAGGGAGGACGGACGATTGCTTTCTCTGCTCCACATTGAAAACATCGCCCTGATCGACCGGGCGGACATCACCTTCGGCCCGGGTTTCAACGTGCTCACCGGCGAGACCGGCGCGGGCAAGTCCATCATCATCGATGCCATCAGTGCGGTGATGGGGGAGCGCACCAGCCGGGATCT
>CAYNZG010000126.1:0-4794 GCA_964401525.1 uncultured Ruminiclostridium sp. | reverse complement strand
GCACGACGTAGACTATGTCGTTGATAGGCCGGAGGTGGAAGTGCAGTAATGTATGCAGCTGACCGGTACTAATAAGCCGAGGGCTTAACCTGAACGCAGGTTCAAGCGAGAGAATATGCAGGCGCTTGCGATTCATCTGAAAGTTACTTTGTTCGGTTTTGAGGGTGCGGTAGCACCGAGTTGGTGTTGATTGCGATGAGGGTCCACCCGTTCCCATTCCGAACACGGAAGTTAAGCTCATCTGCGCTGAAGATACTTGCCTGGAGACGGGCCGGGAAAATAAGTAACGCCAACACAAAAAAGAGACAACCGATTGGTTGTCTCTTTTTCTATGCCTAAAAAGCAAGGGAAAAGCCACGCAGTCTGCGTGGCTTTCTGTTTACTCCTCTGGATCGTCCATCCAGACGAACAGCTCAGCGCCGTAATGCTCGCTGGAAAAGCCGTTGTCAAAGAAGATGGAGAAGAAGGGGGTCATTTTGTCGTAGACCTCGTCGCTCTCGGGCTTGGGCAGAGAGATCAGGGTGTGGATCAATTCCTCGCTCACCGGCCCGGTGACGACCTTGCCCCCGTCCCAGGAGACATCCTTATATGTGCCAAAGGGGAGGATCTGCTCCAGCCACTGGCCGTCCCGGTCCCAGCAGTGGATCTCGAAGGTGGTGGCCCCGGCACTTTTCCGCTGCATGATGGCGCGCCAGGCGGGGAAGCGATCCTCCGGGGCCAGCCCGGCCAGGGAGATCATGTCCAAATAGTCGCCCATACTGTGGCTCCTTTCCGTTCCCGTGGGAACTGTGGATACTTTCCCTGCTATTATACCGTTGGCGGCTGGGCGTGGCAAGGGATTTGGAGGAAAGTTCCGCCCCTTTTGTTGCAATTCAAGGCCAACTGTGCTATATTTAAAAAAGTGTAAGGCGATGGTTTCCGCTGGAAACAGTTTTATTTTTTGTGTGCATTTGAGTTTTTGAGTTTTAAATAGGAGGGATTCCCATGCCTGAATACGTTTCCCCTCGCATTTCCGTCCACGGCGACGGGATCAGCACCTTTGCCGGTGTCACCGACAAGACCATGAGCTATTATTTTGACCGCTCTTCCGCGACTTCCGGGTTTGCCACTGCCGATGGGACCTGGTGGATGAAGACCGTGGCAGCACTGGGCGGTTCCCTGGTGGGCAACGGCTCGGCACACGGCTCCTATGTCAGCATGACCGGCCAGTATCCCGCATTCCTGCCCGGCCGCATCCGCAGACTGCAGGACGGGGACGTGACCCCGGAGATGATCCTGGTCTATACCGGCATCAATGACGTGATCGACAACAGCGAAGTGGAGCCCTTCCGCCGGGACTATGCCAAGATGCTGGAGAACCTGAAGAAGTTCTTCCCCGAGGCAGAGATCTGGTGCGGCACCCTAGTCAAGGGCAAGGGCCCCGTGCTCTATGAATTCATTCATCCCGAAGACCTGGACAACATCGAGGTCTACAACGAGATCATCCGGGAATGCGTGGCAGAGGCCGGCTGCAAGTTAGCTGACCTGGCTGCACAGGGCGTGGTCTATGAGTCCATCAACCTTCTTCACCCCAATGAGGCGGGCATGACCACCCTGGCCAACGCATGGATCAAGAATTTGAAGGGCGAGGTCTGATAGACACCCTTTACGAAACAAAAACCTTGGGTCTCTCTCCGAAGGGAGGGCGACCCAAGGTTTTTCTTGTTATTTTAATAAGGTGGCTTCGGTGGTCTCCAGCCAGAAGCGGGCCAGCTGCTTCATCCCCTCGCCGTTGGGATGGAGGCCGTCCATGGAGGCGTAGCGTTGGTCCAGCTGGGCGATGTCGGCCAGCTGCACGCCTGCTTCCGCGACGGCGGCGCGGATGGCCTGGTTGTAGGGGGCCAAGCGGTCCCGCATGGGGCCGATCTGCTGGGTGAAGGGGGTGTCGCTGAGATAGCCGCTGGTGAAGGTCCCGCAGGTGACCGCGGCCTGGGGATACGTCTCCCGGATGCGTTGGAGCATGAGCCGGTAGTCCGACGCGAACAGCTGGGGATCGGCAAAGAGGTTCACATCGTTCAGCCCGGCCAGGATGAGGATCTGGTCCGGGGCCTGCCCATCCACCGCCAGCTTGCGGATGCGGCTGAGGGAGCAGGCGGGCATCCCGCCCACAGTGGAGACGGTGCTGCCCGACCAGGAGTTGTTGGCCAGGAGCTGCCCGCCCATGGCCCGGATGACCTGCATCCACCAGGTGTCCTCCGGGGTGTAGACCCCGGTGATGTCCCCGAAGGTGGGGCCGTAGTATACGCCGCCCAGAGGGGTGCAGCCCTCAAAGGTGCTGATGGAATCTCCCAAAACGGAGATGTGATAGAGTTCCTTCATAGTGTCCGCCTCCTGACGACAAACTTCCAGCATCAGTATACCAAACTTTGCGGAGAAAGGGAAGGGGAGGGCGAGAAAACAAAAAATTCAGAAAATTTCTGCTCCCGGAGCAAATTTGTTTGGAAAAGCACTGGACTTTTTGCGCAGTTCGCTATATTATATATAGTGTTTTAGTCTCCCTGCGGACTGATTCAAAATTTGGGGAATAAGAGAATTTGGCAAGGAAAAAACAGAGGTGATGCTATGAAGCAAATGTTCTATGGCGGCGTCCACCCCGCCGAACACAAGGAAGCTACTGAGCAGAAACCGATCCAGCAGCTCGCCAAGGCTCCGGCTCAGGTCGTGATCCCGATGTCCATGCACATCGGCGCACCCTGCAAGCCCGTGGTCAAAAAAGGCGATACTGTTATGGTCGGCCAGCTGATTGGCGAGACCGCCGGCCTCGGCGCTCCCATTCACGCCAGTGTTTCCGGTACGGTAGCAGCTGTGGAGCCTCGCCCCGGTACTGGCGGCGTGCCCACGATGTCTATCGTGATCGACAACGATTTCCAAAACACCATGTCCCCCGACTGCAAGCCCCGCGAGAACGTGGATGCGCTGACCTCCCAGGAGATTATCGACATCATTCGTGACGCAGGCTGCACCGGTATGGGCGGCGCGGGCTTCCCCACCCACGTCAAGATCAGTTCTGCAGTTGGCAAAGCAGACACCATTATTGTCAATGGTGCAGAATGTGAGCCTTACATCACCGCTGACCATCGTCTGATGCTGGAGCACGGCGAGAAGATCATCGGCGGCGTTCGGTTCATCATGAAGGCTCTTCAGCTCGACCACGCTTTCATCGGCATTGAAGACAACAAGATGAACGCAGTGGAAAACCTGAAGAAGCTGCTCGGCGATGCCAAGGATATCACGGTGCAGCCTCTGCGCACCCGTTATCCCCAGGGCGCTGAGAAGCAGCTCATCCAGGCCATCACCGGCCGTGAGGTGCCTCCCGGCAAGCTCCCCGCCGATGTGGGCTGCTGCGTGTTCAACGCTGCTACCACCGCTGCTGTTTACGATGCTGTTGCCCTGGGTCTGCCCGTGTACCAGCGCGTGACCACCGTGACCGGCAGTGCTGTCAAGAACCCCGTGAACCTGCTGGCTCCCGTGGGTACCTCCTTCGCTCACCTGATCGAAGAGGCAGGCGGCTTCAACGGCACTCCTGCCCGCGTCATCGGCGGCGGCCCCATGATGGGCTTTGCACAGTATGACATGAACGTCACCATGGGCAAGGCAAGCAACTGCGTGCTCTGCCTGAGCAAAGAAGACCTGCCCGCTACCAGCGAGAATCCCACCTGCATCCGCTGCGCTCGCTGCGTGAACGTATGTCCGATGCATCTGACTCCCTTGTTCATGAATATGTTCGCCAAGGAGAAGCGTTGGGCTGAGGTCGAGGAATACCGCATCATGGACTGCATGGAGTGCGGCTCCTGCCAGTACATCTGCCCCGGTCGTATCCCCCTGGTGCAGCAGTTCCGTACCGCAAAGTTTGCTATCCGCCAGCAGGCGGCAAAGAAGTAAGGAGGGGACAGCATGGAACAATATAAACTGAGCGTGGCCTCCTCCCCCCACGCATCTTCTCCTGTCGGGACTAAGAACCTGATGCGCGATGTCCTCATCGCCCTCATTCCCGCTATGGTGATGGGTGTTTGGGTGTTTGGTCCTCGTGCCCTGACCATGACCCTGGTGTCCGTGGTCTTCTGTGAGATCTTTGAGTGGGGCTACTGCAAGCTGATGCACAAGCCCAATCCCATCGGCGACCTGTCCGCCGCCATCACCGGCGTGCTGCTGGTCTTCGTTTGCCCTGTCACCCTGCCCTACTGGACCATCATTATCGGCGACTTCTTCGCCATCGTGATCGTCAAGCAGCTCTTCGGCGGCCTGGGCACCAACTTCCTGAACCCTGCTCTGGCAGGCCGTGCATTCCTGATGCTGAGCTACCCCGTGCCCATGACCACCTGGGTGGCACCCGGCAAGGAAAACTGGGTCTCCGTCCTGAGCGCAGGTGAGGCCGGCGTTGACTTTGTCACCGGCGCAACTCCCCTGTCCGTTGACTTCATGAAGAGCGCTGATAACGCTGCCGCTGCTGTGGAGAACTTCTCCATGGGCGACATGTTCATCGGCACCATCGGCGGCTGCGTGGGCGAAGTTTCCGCCATCGCTCTGCTCATTGGCGGCATCTATCTAATCGCCAAGGGCGTCATCCGCATCCGCATCCCCGCAGCTTACATCCTGACTGTGGCAGTTCTGACCCTGATCTTCTCCCGCGCTCCCGAGGGCTACAACGTCTTCGCCTGGATGCTGCGCGAGATCTTCGCTGGCGGTCTGTTCCTGGGCGCCTTCTTCATGGCGACCGACTATGTCACCAGCCCCAACACCCCCAAGGGCGAGATC
>CAYNZG010000125.1:0-4797 GCA_964401525.1 uncultured Ruminiclostridium sp. | reverse complement strand
CATGCCCTTCTTTTCGGGACTATTACTCATAACTTACCTCTTTTCTTTCTGCCGCCCCCGAGTGGAGCGGCTTCGTTGTGGCTCTCTCTAAAAAAGCGAACAATGAAAAATCCTTCCGGGGTGAGGTCCTCCTTTCTGTTTTGCCCTTGCCCGCCTGTTTGTGAAAAATGGCGGGAAAGGTTTTTTTGAGGTTGTGGTTATTATAAAAAATGGCCAGAAAAATGTAAAATTAAGAAATCTGATAGTATTATTGGAATTTTTTTCCGCTGACCGTCTTTCCCCCTGCCGAAGGGGACAAAACCGGGGAAAACAGGGGATATCAAGGGGAAATTTCGGCCTTTTTGAAGGAAATCCTTAGGGCGTGCTAAAAAATCTTTTCTACACTTTTACGGAAGAAGTGGTAAAATATAGAAAAATCGGAGGTGGAAGAATATGGGAAAGTACCTGCCCGTGATCGTGACAGCCGAGTGCGGGAGCCTGACCCGGGCCGCCCAGTCCCTGGGCTATACCCAGCCCAGCCTCGGCTATATCATCAGTAATTTAGAGGAAGAGGTGGGAGCCAAGCTCTTTTTCCGCAGCCAGCGGGGGATGAAGCTCACCGAGGCCGGGGCCCGGCTGGTGCCCATGATGAAAAAGATCGAGGCCATGGAGACGGCCCTGCAGAAGGAGGCCCAGCTCAGCCAGGTGGAGAGCCTGCGGGTGGGGGCCATCCCCTGCGTCATGGGCCAGTGGCTGCCCGGCGTGCTGCTGGACTTCTGCCAGGAGCATCCGGGGGCGACGGTGCAGCTCCAGCAGCAGAACAACGACCTGGAGGCCGAGGTGAAGGTCAAGGAGCACGCCCTGGACTGCGCCTTTTTCGGCGGTGTCCGCCCCACCGGGCTGGAGAGCATCCCCCTCTATGAGGACCCCTACTATCTGGTGGTGGGGGCCGACAGCCCCCTCTGGGACGCGAAGGAGGTCTCCATCGGGGAGGCCGCGGAGAAGCATCCCTTCATCCCCACCTTGGAAAGCACCTGGGAGGAGAGCGTGGCCGGGGAGCTGTACAAGCAGGTGTCCCGCCACGAGCGCATCGACGTCTCCCCCCAGGAGAACCGGGTGGCCGTAGCCATGGTGGAGTCCGGCCTGGGGGTGGCCATCCTCTCCGGCCTGGAGCTGAAGGACCTGGGTCCCCACCGGCGGGTGCGGGCCATCCCCCTGGCGGAGCGGCCCGTCCGCACCATCAGCTTCCTGCGCCCCAAGGGGGCGGAATGTCTCAGCCTGGCCATGGATTTCTTCCGGCTCACCCAGGCCCGGCTGACCGCCTGGGCCCAGGAGAGCGCCCAGTAAACGAAGATGCAAAACGCCCCGACCGAACGGGCTGGTTCGGTCGGGGCGTGCTTTGTCTTGGGGGTCAGTTCCAGAAGTCGGTCTTTTCCTTCAGGCCGATGTCGGCGGCCTTGAACTCGGGGTCCTTGCCGGCCTTGCGCTGCTTCATGTAGTCGTTCAGCGCAGCCATGGCGGGCTTGGTGAGGATGAGGATCACGGGGATGTTGATGATGACCATCATCGCCTGGAACATATCGGCGGTGTTCCAGGCCAGGCCCATGCTCATCATAGCGCCCAGCAGGACGATGACGGCGGCCACAGCGCGGAAGACGGTCATGAAGGTCTGGCTGGGGACTCGTTTCAGGATGAACTTCAGGCAGCCCTCACAGTAGTAGTAGTTCCCGATGAGGGTGGTGAAGGCGAAGAGGGCCATGGAGAAGGCGATGAAGACGGGGCCGAAGTTGCCCAGGGCGGCCTGCAGGGAGGCCTGGACATAGGGGGCACCGGCCAGGTCCTCGGTGGGAGCCACGCCGGAGCACAGGCACATGAAGGCGGTGGCGGAGCAGATGAGCAGGGTGTCGATGAAGACGGATGAGGATCACGGGGATGTTGATGATGACCATCATCGCCTGGAACATATCGGCGGTGTTCCAGGCCAGGCCCATGCTCATCATAGCGCCCAGCAGGACGATGACGGCGGCCACAGCGCGGAAGACGGTCATGAAGGTCTGGCTGGGGACTCGTTTCAGGATGAACTTCAGGCAGCCCTCACAGTAGTAGTAGTTCCCGATGAGGGTGGTGAAGGCGAAGAGGGCCATGGAGAAGGCGATGAAGACGGGGCCGAAGTTGCCCAGGGCGGCCTGCAGGGAGGCCTGGACATAGGGGGCACCGGCCAGGTCCTCGGTGGGAGCCACGCCGGAGCACAGGCACATGAAGGCGGTGGCGGAGCAGATGAGCAGGGTGTCGATGAAGACGGACAGCATCTGCACCAGGCCCTGCTTGGCGGGGTGGGACACGTCGGCGGAGGCGGCAGCGTTGGGGGCGGAGCCCATACCGGCCTCGTTGGAGTACAGGCCGCGCTTCACGCCCTGCATGAGGCAGGAGCCGGCGAAGCCGCCGAAGATGGCGGAGAAGTCAAAGGCGTCAGAGAAGATGCCGCCCAGCACGGCGGGCAGCAGGCCCAGGTTCTTGAACATGATGACCAGAGCCACCAGCACATAGATGACGCCCATCACAGGGACCAGCACGCCGGTGACCTTCACCAGACGCTTGCCGCCGCCCATGACGCAGACAGCGAACAGGATGGCCAGGATGGCACCGATGAAGATGGGGGTGGAGGTCTTGTTGTAGAAGGAGAACCCGGCGAAGGCGGACTGCAGGTTGTAGGAGGCCAGCATGTTGTAGCCCACGGCGTAGGTCAGGATGATGATGACGGCGAAGATGACGCCCAGCCAGCGCTTGCGCAGGGCGGTCTCCATGTAGTAGGAGGGGCCGCCGTAGCAGGAGCCGTCGGGGGCGCGGCGCTTATAGATCTGGGCCAGGGTGGACTCCACGAAGGCGGAGGCACCGCCCAGGATGGCGGTCATCCACATCCAGAACACAGCACCGGGGCCGCCCAGGCAGATGGCAGTGGACACGCCCACGATGTTGCCGGTGCCCACGCGGGAGGCGGTGGAGATGAGCAGCGCGCCCAGGGAGGAGGTGGCTCCCTCGGTCTTGGGCTTTTCGGTGATGACCCGGAGAGCCTCAGGCAGCAGACGGATCTGGATCAGCTTGCTGCGGCAGGTGAAGAACAGCCCGGCTACCACCAGGAACAGGGGGACCCAGGGGTCATACAAAAACCCACTGATGGCGTTGACCACGGTGTCAATGCCGGAAAGGATCGGATTCATAGCGTTTTTCCCTCTTTCGTTTCTTTTGTTTCTCTGTTTTGACCATAAATAGGCCAACTTATATAGTTTACGGGAAAATGGCCGGGATTGCAACAGGAAAATGTTGCTTTGTCGAAAAAATGGAAGAATCTGCATGAAAATCAACTGAGGAAAATTATAGGATTTTGCAGAAGGATTGGGGACCTGACAACTTTACAAGACAGGGGAAAAGTGGTAAAATGCCATTGCAAATTTTAGTTTCAAAATCAGCTCAGAACGGACTGATCCATCGTTATCGATCTTGAAGAAAAAGGAGGGGCTTCCCATGACGGACGAAGAGCTGCGCCGCTTGAAGCGGCCCGAGCTGCTGGAGCTTCTGGTGGCCCAGGAAAAGGAGTCGGCCGCCCTCCGGGAGAAGCTGTCCCAGGCGGAGCAGGCCTTGGCTGACCGCCGCATCCAGCTGGAGGAGGCGGGGAACATCGCCCAGGCGGCGCTGCAGGTCAACGGCGTGTTCGAGGCTGCCCAGGCCGCCGCTGCCCAGTATCTGGAGACCATCCGGAGCAAGAGCGAGGAGACCGAGCGCCGCTGCGCCCAGCTGGAGGAATCCTGCCGGACCCGCGCAGAGAAGTTAGAGAGCGATGCCGCCTCCCGGGCGGCCGCCCGGGAGGCGGAGACCGCCGCCAAATGTCAGGCCATGGAGGCCGAGACCAGGGCCCGGTGCGACCAGATGGTCTCCCAGGCGGAGGCCGAGACCCGGGAGTTCTGGGACATGGTCAGCCGCCGCCTGGAGGAGTTCTACGCCGAGCACGCCGCCCTGCGGGAGCTGCTCTCCGTGGAGCAGCTCACCGGCCCTGCCGCCCATGGATAACAAGCCCACCCTGGCCCAGCTGGAAGCGGAGCTGGCCCGGACCCAGCACCGGAGCCGGTCCCGCCGGGTCCTGGGCAGCACGGTGTGCGCCCTGGTGGTGGTGGCGGCGCTGGCGGTGCTGGTGGCCACGCTGTGGATGCCGGTGCTGCAGATCTACGGCTCCTCCATGACGCCGTCCTTGGCGGATGGGGAGATCGTGGTGTCCGTGAAGGACGTGCACCCGGAGAGCGGGGACATCATCGCCTTCTACTATAATAATAGGGTCCTGGTCAAACGGGTCATCGGCGGCCCGGGGGACTGGATCGACCTGGACGAGACCGGCGCGGTCTCGGTGAACGGCCAGCCCCTGGCGGAGCCGTACCTGACGGACCCGGCCTACGGGGAGGTGACCATCGACCTGCCCTACCAGGTGCCGGAGGACCGCTACTTTGTCATGGGGGACCACCGCAGCGTGTCGGTGGACTCTCGTAACGCCGCCATCGGCTGCGTGGCCGAGGACCAGATCGTGGGGCGCATCGCCTTCCGGGTCTGGCCCCTGAGCAGCTTCGGCGGGGTGACATGAGAAAGGATAGCCTCTCCCTTTGGGGGAGGTGGAGGCCATTTGGTGAGAACCGAGAAGACAGAGGGCCGCACAGCCCAGAGGCTCCCCTGTGTAAGGGGAGGTGCCCCGAAGGGGCGGAGGGGTTGAAGCCTGCCGAGTCCGGTCAATCCCTCAGTCAGCGCTCCGCGCTGCCAGCTCCCTTTACACAAGGG
>CAYNZG010000124.1:3258-4856 GCA_964401525.1 uncultured Ruminiclostridium sp. | reverse complement strand
GCAGGCGGTGCAGGTCATCCGGGACAACCGGGAGGACATGGACCGCATCGTGGCCTACCTGCTGGAGAAGGAGACCATTACCGGCGGCGAGATGGTGGCCATCATCCAGGGCCGGGACCCTGCCACGGCGGACTCCCCCTACCTCTCCACTGCTGCCCAGGCAGAAGTTCCCGCGCCTGTGCAGGAGCAGCCGACGGACTCTGCCGAGAGCGCAGGTCCCGCAGCCCCCACAGAAGAATAACATCGTTGTTTGAACCCCTGCCTGAACTGCGTGTTCGGGCGGGGGTTTCAAACTGTCGAAAAAGGCAAAGCCTTTTCCGACAAAGGGGATGGCAGCGAACTTTGTGAGACTTTTTGTAGGGGCCGATGCCCTCATCGGCCCTTCCCGGCAGGATATGGACTACGTCCCCGCGCCCCGGCGCACTTTTCCCCCATTTTCTCCGGAGAAAATGGGGTCCTGCGGAAGGCACGCGCCCACGCAGCGAATACCACGGCCTTCCGAAAAGAAGGGCCCCCGCCCTCAAAGAAAATTTTCCCGTGTCCCAGGAAGCGACAGAATTGCCGGAGGGGGTTCCGGTATCCTTGGTTCATCAAGGGACGAGCCGTCCGAAAGAGGGGAACGCCATGGAACGCGCTGCACACAGCCAGGCCCTGCGCCAGATCATCGAGGACCTGGCCACCGACCCGGAACGGGGTCTCTCCCGGGAGGAGGCCGCCCGCCGCCTGGCCCGGCACGGAGAAAACCGATTGGAGGAGGGTCCCCAGGCGGGATGGCTCCGCCGCTGTCTGGCCCAGCTCAAGGACCCCATGATCCTGGTCCTGCTGGCCGCCGCGGCCCTGTCCTTCTTCGCCGGGGGCGGGGAGGACTGGTTAGATGCGGTCATCATCCTGGGCATCGTAGCCTTCAATGCCCTGCTCTCCGTCTCCCAGGAGGACAATGCCCGAAAGGCGCTGGAGGCCCTGCGGGCCTTGTCCGCCCCCAAGGCCAGGGTCCTTCGGTCCGGGGAGGAGACCCGGGTGGAGAGCGTCCAGCTGGTCCCCGGCGACGTGGTCCTGCTGGAGGCAGGGGACTATGTCCCCGCCGATGGGCGCATCCTCTGGGCGGCGGGCCTCCAGGCGGACGAGTCCGCCATGACCGGGGAGTCCCTGCCCGTCCACAAGCGCAGCGGCGGCGGCCTGCCCCCGGAGACCCCTCTGGCCGAGCGAAAGAACATGGTCATCGGCGGCACGGTCATCACCGGCGGCCGAGGGAGGATGGTGGTCACCGCCACGGGGATGGACGCGGAGATGGGCCGTATCGCCGGTCTGCTCCTGGGTCAGGAGACGGGGCAGACTCCATTGCAGCAGAAGATGGGAGAGGTCTCCCGGGTGCTATCGATGGTCTGCGTGGGGGTGTGCGCCGTGATGTTCGGCGTGGGGATGCTCCAGCACCGGGACATCCTGGAGATGTTCCTCACGGCGGTGGCCCTGGCGGTGGCGGCCATCCCCGAGGGCCTGCCCGCCATCGTCACCATCGTCCTGGCCTTAGGGGTGGGGCGCATGGCCAAGCGGAACGCCATCGTGAAGCGCCTGCCTGCGGTGGAGACCCTGGGCTGCGC
>CAYNZG010000124.1:0-3248 GCA_964401525.1 uncultured Ruminiclostridium sp. | reverse complement strand
CCAGATCATCTGCTCGGACAAGACCGGCACCCTCACCCGGAACCGGATGACGGTCCTGGAGGTCTGGACCCCCGGCGGGGGCCTGCGGCAGGAGGCCCTGACCTTGGGGACCCTCTGCGGGGATGTCCGGCTGGGGCCGGGCGGCGGCTACATAGGGGACCCCACCGAGGGGGCCATTGCCGACTTAGCTGCCCGGGAGCAGCTCCCCAAGGCCGCGCTGGACCGGACCTATCCCCGGCTGGGGGAGGCCCCCTTTGACGCGGCGCGGAAGCGGATGGCCACCTGCCACCGGCGCCCGGAGGGCGGGACCTTCATCGCGGTGAAGGGCGCGCCGGAGGCCGTCCTGGCCCGGTGCAGCCACCTGCTCACCGCCGGGGGGCCCCGGCCTCTGTCCCAGGGGGACCGGGCGGCCATCCAGGGGGAGAACAGCCGTCTGGCCGCCCGCGCCCTGCGGGTGCTGGCGGTGGCCCGGCGGGAGGTCGACCGTCCGCCGGAGAGCTTCAGCCCGGAGACTTTGGAGCACGACCTGACCTTTGTGGGCCTCATCGGCATGATGGACCCGCCCCGGCCTGAGGTCCGCCAGGCGGTGGACCGCTGCATCCAGGCGGGGGTGCGGCCCGTGATGATCACCGGGGACCACAAGGAGACGGCGGTGGCCATCGCCCGGGAGCTGGGCATCCATCGGCCCGGGGACCGGGCCGTGGACGGGCCTGGGCTGGACTTCCTCCCCCAGCAGACCCTGGAGGAGGAGATCGAGCAGTTCTCCGTCTTCGCCCGGGTGACCCCGGAGCACAAGCTCCGCATCGTCCGGGCCTGGCAGAAGCGGGGCCGGGTGGTGGCCATGACCGGGGACGGGGTCAACGATGCCCCCGCCCTCCAGGCGGCGGACATCGGCTGCGCCATGGGCCGGACCGGCACGGACGTGGCCAAGGGGGCCGCGGACATGATCCTCACCGACGACAACTTCGCCACCGTGGTGGCAGCGGTGGAGCAGGGGCGGGGCATTTACGCCAACATCCGCAAGGCCATCCACTACCTGCTCTCCTGCAACATCGGGGAGATCCTGACCATCTTCCTGGCCACGCTCCTGCCCTTCGCCCAGGCCCCCCTGACCCCGGTGCAGCTCCTGTGGCTGAACCTGGTGACGGACTCCCTCCCGGCTCTGGCCCTGGGCATGGAGCCGGTGGAGGAGGCCGTCATGGCCCAGCCGCCCCGGGGGAAGGCGGAGCCGCTGTTTTCCAGAAGCTTTTCCCTCCGGCTGGCCTGGCAGGGCTGTCTGGTGGGGGCCTTGACCCTGGGGGCCTACGGCCTGGGGATGCACTGGACGGGGGTCCACGCGGTGGCCAACACCATGGCCTTCGCCACCCTGACCCTCAGCCAGCTTTTCCACGCCTTCGATGTGCGCAGCGAGGAGACCGCCCTGCTGCGGCTGGGGATCTTCTCCAACAAGGCCATGAACAAGGCCTTCCTGGCGGGGTTGGCCCTGCAGCTGGCGGTCCTGCTGGTGCCGCCCCTGCAAAGTGCCTTCTCCGTAGTCCCCCTGGACCGGACCTGCTGGCTGACGGTGCTTGGCCTGGCCCTGACCCCGCTGGTGATGTGCGAGGGAGCGAAGGCCCTGCGGCGGAGCCGCCGCTGGACCGGGAAGCGGGAGCAGGCAGCCGCATACCGATAAGCAAAGAGGAAGCCCCGCCCGAAACGCTGTGCGTTTGGGGCGGGGCTTTTTCGCTGCGTGGGTACAGAGATTCCAGGCCCCCTTTTCTCCTACGGTATTGGTTCCGTTGCCGATAGGCTGTCCATGGCGCACCACCGGCTGGCGCGCGGGGACGTGGGAGGGCCAAGAAAAAGGTGGGTGAGAACCAGAAGGCCGAAGCTCGCACCAAACAAAACGCCCGCGGGCACTCGTGCAGTGCGCCGCGGGCGTGATCCGTTCAGTCCTGACCGTCGATGTAGTAGTAGTCGGTGAAGCTCCCGGTGAGCTTGGTCCCGTCCTGCTGGGTGGCGGTGTAGGTGAAGGTGAAGGCCAGCAGGGGATAGGTGTTGCCGCTGGCATCGGTATAGGTCTGGTCGGCGGCGGCCAGGGCAGCGTCCTGGTCGTAGGTCACCTCCACATAGCCGAAGCCACCGGCTTCCTGGCCGATGGAGGCCAGATACGCAGACACATCCTGGGCGTTGGTCAGCTGCAGGGTGGCGCAGCCCAGGCCGTTCACGGTGACCTTGTCCAGCTTGAAGGACTGGAAGGAGGCGGGGCTGCCCTTGACGGGGTAGAACAGGAAGGAGGCGAAGTCCTGCTCGAAGACCAGGGGGCCGTAGTTCCAGATGACCACGGTGCTGTCCTGGATGGCTCCGGCGGCGGCCAGGACCTCCAGCAGGGTCTGACCGCTGTCCTTCTTGGCGGTCAGCAGGGCCTGCTCAGACAGGACGGCCACATCCGCCCGGAGGAAGCTGCTCTGCGCGTCATACTCCCCGGCGGTGATGCCCAGCTGGTCCGTGAGGAGCCAGGGTGCGCGCCAGGAGAAGTCCGTGCCGTCCCGGTAGCCCAGGGCGCGCAGCAGGAAGGTCAGGTACTGGGCGGCGGTGGCCGGTTCGTTGGCCCCGAAGAGGCCGTCGCCCAGGCCGTTGGTGAGGCCGTTGTGATAGGCGTAGCCCACATAGGGCTTGGCCCAGTCGGGCAGGTCGGTGAAGGGGGTGGACCAGGTCCGGGCGGTGGCCTCCGCTTCGGCCCCCAGCAGGCGGACCAGCATGGTCACGGCCTCGGCGCGGGTGGGGGCGCGGTCCAGGTCAAAGTTGACGGAGCCGTCCGGCTCTTCTGAGCCGCGGAACAGGTTCAGGTTCTGGAGCAGCTCGGCGGAGGCCTGGGCTTCCTCAGGGGAGACCGCCAGCGCGGGGACGGTCAGGCCGAAGGTCAGGGTCAGGGCCAGCAGCAGGGACAGGATGCGTTTCATAGGGGGGTCCTCTCTTATGTCGGGCCCGCGAAGGGGCAAAAACGGTCGAAGTATCTTTCTATTATATACTATCTTGGTGGGGGAGTCAATTCGCGGGGTCGATCCCGCGCATATCCGCCTTTGTCTTGCCCATACTACCGACAGAAACACTTGAGACGGTCGAAACTTCCCCTTGCAGGACATCGACCACGCCGCTGCGCGCCCAGCCGGTGGGCGCGCCATGGACAGCCTGCCGATCCGGCGCCGCAGGCACGATGGCAGGATATGACCCGCGACCCTACCAGGGCAACGCCCCCTCATAGAAAG
>CAYNZG010000123.1:0-4876 GCA_964401525.1 uncultured Ruminiclostridium sp. | reverse complement strand
GGAGGGCGGGGGTGGCGTTGGCCAGGATGAGGTCTACCTTGTTGGAGACGAAGCTGTTCACGATGACCGCGCAGGTGTTGGAGTCGCCCTGGGCGTTCTGGAGGTCAAAGGTCACGGTCCCTTCGCCCAAAAGGTCGTTCAAGGCATCCTGGAACCCGGCGGAGGCGGCATCTAAGGCCTCGTGCTCCACCAGCTGGCAGATGCCCACGGTGTAGGTGGTCTTCTGGTCGTCGCTCTCGTCGGAGGACCCGCCGCAGGCGGTGAGCCCCAGGCAGAGGAGGGCGGCCAGGAGACCGGTCAGGATCTTCTGTTTCATCGTTGATACCTTCTTTGTTCCGGTTCTGGTGCGTTTCATCTTACCACGGAAATCGACTTAGGTCAACCTAAGATGATGAAAAGATAAGATTTTCTTTATCTTAAAAATTTTGGAAACCTGGATGAAAAAGGAAAAGGCCCCGGTCGTCTCCTGGACAAACCGGGGCGGGACTGCTATGATACAAATAGAACGGGTGCTGCTGCAAAGCGGTTAGCCCATGATTAGTCGAGCTAAATTAGCTGACCGTTTGGAGGGCCATCCAAGCGGTCAGCACTTTTTTATCCACCCCTGCCGGGGTGGATTTTTTTATTCCGCTTCAGGGGCACACTTGCCTTTAGGGAGCGCGAAACCCTTTTCGCTGCAGTTCTCCTCCCACGCTCCCGCGCGCCCAGCCGGTGGGCGCGCCATGGACTGCGTATCGACAACGAAACCAAAACCGTGGGACAAAAGAGATTCCCCCGGCAGGATATCAAGACCCTTCCCCGGGGTCCAGGGGCGGAGCCCCGGCGCTCTTTTCCCCATTTTCTCCGGAGAAAATGGGGTCCTGCGGAAGGCACCACCCACCTTGCGGGCATCTCCTACCTTCCGTGAAGAAGTTCCCACCCAAAGGGCACGCCTTCCCCGCTTTTACAGGATCCCCAGCGCCTTCCCCTGGGCCGTCAGCTCCGCCCGGCAGTCGGGGTGAGCCAGGTCGATGAGGGCCTTGGCCCGGTCCCGAACAGTGAGATGCTTCAGATTCACCATGCCGTACTCGGTGACCACATACTGCACATCCGCCCGGGGGGTGGTGACGATGGTGGCCGGGGGGAAACAGGGCACGATGCGGCTCTTGGGCGCGCCGTCTACGTCGGTCCCCACCGTGGACCGGAAGGCGAAGAAGGACTTGCCGTTCTTGGCCATCTGGGCCCCTCGGACGTAGTCCAACTGACCGCCCACTCCGCTGAACTGCCGGGTGCCGATGCCTTCGGCAGCCACCTGGCCGAAGAGGTCGATGGACATGGCGGTGTTGATGGAGATCATGTTGTCGTTTTTGGCGATGTTCCGGGGGTCGTTCACCACCGGGAAGGGCCCGAAGTACATCTGCTCGTTGTGGTCCAGATATTCATACAGCTCCCTGGAGCCGAAGGCGAAGCCCACCACGGACTTGTGAGGGATGAACTTGGGGCGGCTGTTGTTGATGACTCCGGCCTTCATGAGGGCCATGATGGAGTCGGTCATCAGCTCCGTGTGGCAGCCCAGGTCGTTCTTGCCGGTGAGGCCGAAGCCAACGGCGGTGGCTACCTCCCCGATGCCCAGCTGTAAGCAGGCCCCGTCGGGGATCTCGTCCAGCAGGAACCGGGACATGGCCAGCACATCCGGGTCGTCCTCGGCCACCGGCCCGCCGGGGGTGGTCTCTTTCTCTGCGTCGGCAAAGACCACATAGTCCGCCTCGGAGACGTGGATGAGGGTCCGCTCCCCAGTGACGTAGGGGGAGAAGCGGTTGATGTGCAGCACGATGGTCCCGGCCACCTCCTGGATGAATGGATGCATGCAGCAGCCGGAGGCCCCGTGGCTCATGTAGCCGTTCTCGTCGGGGGTGGACACGTCCAGGAAGGCGATGTCCGGCCGGAAGGTGTGATAGCACCACTGATCCACCTGGCCCAGGTGGACGGAGGTGTAGTCTAAGTTGTGGGCCTTCAGGGCCTTCCGGTCCTCGTAGCCCACGAAGTAGGAGCAGAAGTGGAAGGCCTTGGGGTTGGCGCAGTCCAGCAGGGACATGGGCGGGAAGACGTTGGACAGGCCGATGGTCACGTCCTCCAGCTCCTCCGACCGCTTGGCCAGCTCGTCGGCGATGGCCCGGGCGTAGCTGGTGCAGCAGCCGATGTAGACCTTCTGGCCGCTTTGGACCAGGGCGGCGGCCTCCGCCGCCGTGAGGGTCTTTTCGTCAAATTGCGCTTGCAGCGTCTGGTTCATGATGGCCTCCGCTCACAGGGACAGGGTGAGGCTGTCCAGATTTTTTTGCAGGTCCTCCAGGAACTGGGCGGTGTGCCAGCCGTCGGCGGCGGCGTGGGCGATGTTCACCGCTAAGGGAAGGGTACACTTGCCGTTCTCCTCGGTGGCCTTGCCGTAGGTGAACACCGGGAAGAGGTTGGGCTGCCCGCCCCCGGCAACATGGGAAGAGTAGGCGGTGAAATCCAGCCAGGGCACGCAGGAGATGCAGTAGAAGTTCCAGGGCTGGCCGGTCTTGGCCTTGATGCCGTGGTTCTGGCCATAGGCCTCCCGGTCCGCTAAGAAGGCCCGGTAGAAGGCGGCGAAGTCCTCGTTGTGCTCGGTCCAGCAGTCGGAGAAGGTGTGGTCATCCTCGTGGAAGAGGGTGTAGTTGGGGTGGAGCACGTCGTGGGTGCCGGGGTTGCCCTCCTTGTCCACCGCCATGCGGAAGGCCGGGTGAGCCAGGATGGTGTGGGAGACGCACCAGATGAAGCTGGGGTAGAATTTTAAGCCGTTCTGTTCCAGCATGGCCCGGAAGCGGGTCACGTCCAGGCGGACGGTGACGGTGTAGCCCACGGGTAGGATGTTGCGGTAGTAGTTGAAGTGGTCCTGGCGGGGCCAGGTGCTTTGGTCGATGGGCGTGAACATGGTGGAGTACCTCCATTCTTAGTGATGGAGCCGGGGCTTGGCTGCCCTAGCCCGGTAGAGCTCCGGCAGGATGCTCACCAGGCTCCCGGCCAGGAAGAGCACGATGCCCAGGGCGATGTTGGTGGTGATGGCTTCCCCCAGGATGAACAGGGCGAAGAGGGGAGCCAGGATGGGCTTGAAGAAGAAGACCAGGCTGCCGTAGATGGCGCTGGTCTTTTCGATGGCCAGCATGTGAAAGACATAGCCTGCGGCGCAGTTGACGATGCCGATGAACAGGAAGTAGGGCAGGGAAGCGGCAGTGAGGCCCTGGAGGAAGGGCACATCGCAGAACAGGTCCAGGTGCAGGCCCTGGTACAGAGCCTGGCCGGGTCCGGTGTGGCCCAGGGCCATCAGGAAGGCCAGCTCCGCTGAGCCGAAGAGGAAGGAGCAGCAGGTGACCACCAGGCTGCCGAACTGGGCAGTCTTTCGCTTGCCCAGGACGGAATACAGGCCGAAGAGCAGGGCCGAGAGGATGGTCAGGCCCACGCTGGGCAGGGAGATGTTCCCGCCGCTGCCGAAGAGATCCAGGATGGCCAGGATGCCCAGGACCTCGAAGCCCAGGGCCGCTACGTTGTTCCAGCGGATGGTCTCGTGGAGGAGCAGCCCCGCCAGCAGGGTGACGAAGATGGGGTTGCCGGAGAAGATGACCGCCACCACGTTGGCCTGGCCTAAGGTGATAGCAAACTGATAGATCGTGGTGGCCAGGGGGATGTTCACCAGGCCCGTCAGGGCGAAGAAGGCCAGGTTGCGCCGGGTCAGACGCAGCCCCCGTTTTTTGAGGGTCCGGGCGGCTATGGGCAGCAGGCACAGCCCGCCCACCAGGAACCGTTCCATGGTGATCTGGATGGGGTGGAAGGAGACGGCCACGGCGGGGAGCTTTAGGATGACCTCCATGGTGGAAAAGATCAGGGATGCCATGGCGATGCAGATGCAGCCGATGGCGAAGTCGCGTTTCATGTGTGTGATCCTCCTACAAATTCAATAACGGTCTCATTATACTCCATTCCGACGGAAAAGCAAGAAATCCCCCCAAAGGGGGCGAATTGGGGCGGAGAAAAAAAGTTCACATTGCCTCTTGACTGTAAAGCTTTAAAGTGATACTATGGGGAGCAGATTAAGAGAGGGATATATCCCACATCCAATTGCTATCGTGAAAGAAGGTCATTTTATGAAAAAGAAGATCATGGCCACGCTGCTGGCCGGCGTGATGTGCCTGGGCCTGGCCGCCTGCGGCGGCGGGGAGACCGAACCCGCAGAGGCCGGTGCCGGTGACGACAGCGCCGCCACCTACACCGTGGGCATCTGCCAGCTGGTGGAGCACGTGGCTCTGGACGCTGCTACCCAGGGCTTCCAGGACGCTCTGGTGGACATCCTGGGCGAGGACGCTGTCACCTTCGATGTGCAGAACGCCCAGAACGACTCCAACACCTGCTCCACCATCATCAACGGCTTCGTGTCCAAGAATGTGGACCTGATCCTTGCCAACGCCACCCCCGCTCTCCAGGCTGCTGCCGCCGGTACCAACGAGATCCCCGTCCTGGGCACCTCCATCACCGAGTACGGCGTGGCGCTGGAGCTGGCTGACTTCGACGGCACCGTGGGCGGCAACATCTCCGGCACCTCCGACCTGGCTCCTCTGGAGGAGCAGGCCGCCATGCTCCAGGAGTGGTTCCCCGATGCTCAGAACGTGGGCCTGCTGTACTGCTCCGCTGAGCCCAACTCCCAGTACCAGGTGGACACCGTCCAGGCTGCTCTGGAGGGTCTGGGCTACACCTGCACCGTCTACGCCTTCTCCGACTCCAACGACCTGTCCGCCGTGTGCACCACCGCCGCCAACGAGAGCGACGTGCTCTATGTCCCCACCGACAACACCGTGGCTGCCAACACCGGCATCATCGACAACAT
>CAYNZG010000122.1:0-4932 GCA_964401525.1 uncultured Ruminiclostridium sp. | reverse complement strand
CTACTACGTCACCGGCGCAGGCTACAACATCGCCAAGCTCCTGGTGGAGGACCGGATCGAGGGCAAGGATCTGCCCTTCGTGCTGGCGGACAACCCCAGCCTGTGGCGGGTGGTCCCCCGGAAGGTGGCCATGGATTATATCGTCTCCGACTATCACCAGGAGATGAAGGACCGGATGAAGGAGGGCAGGGAGGTCACCCCCCTGTTCTACGACAAGGACAAATCCTTCGCCCGGACCCTGCGCATGAAGAAGAACCTGCTGAGCCACTTCAAGAAGTTCAAGCAGTATTACGAGAAGAAGAACTGAACCGGCCTTTCCCTGCCGCGGCAGGGAGACCATCGCGAGGGAACAGCTATGTCAAACAAAGAAGGCATTTTAGGCGTCCTGGGCGGCATGGGCCCCCAGGCCACCAACACGTTTTATCAGCGGATCATCGACCGCACCCAGGCTGAGACCGACCAGGAGCACCTGCGGGTGCTCATCTGGAGCGATGCCAAGATCCCTGACCGCACCGCCGGGATCCTGGGCGGACGGGAGGAGGAGGTCTTCCAGCACCTGCTGGCCGACGCGAAGCTCCTGGAGGGGGCCGGATGCACCCACCTGGCCATCCCCTGCAACACCAGCCATTACTTCGCCGACCGGATCCAGGCCCAGCTCACCATCCCCCTCATCCATATGCCCCGGGAGACCGTGCAGGCTATCTTAGCGGCGGGGAAGAAGACCGTGGGCATCCTGGCCACCGACGGCACCATTCAGACCGGCATCTACCAGAAGGAACTGGAGCGTGCCGGTCTTACGGCGGTCATCCCGCCGGAGGACATCCAGAAAACGGTCATGTCCATCATTTATGACGAGATCAAACGGGGCGAGACCGGCTCCCGGGAGAAGTTTGCTGAGATCGACGCTTTCCTGCGTCAGGCCGGTTGCGACTGCGCCATCCTGGGCTGCACGGAGCTGTCCGTCTACCGGAGCCTCCACAGTCTGCCCCCCTACTATATCGATGCCATGGAGGTCCTGGCCGAGCAGGCCATCCTCCGCTGCGGCAAGACGCTGCGGAACATCTGAGCCGCAGCGATCCACAGAAAGGATGTATGCTCCATGAATCTGACCCTCTATCCTCTGGGGGATTATATCCAGTTATTACAGAAGCACAATCTGCTGACCAACGCCGCCGGTGTGCCCCTGACCCGGGAGGTGGCTCTGGTGAGCTGCGATTCCCGCCAGGTGGTCCCCGGGACCCTGTTCATCTGCAAGGGCGCCCACTTCAAGGTGGAGTTCCTGCACTCCGCCGCCGAGCAGGGGGCCTTTGCCTATATCGCCGAGAAGCCCTATGAGGGCGTGGACCTGCCCTGCCTTCAGGTCACGGATGTTCGCCTGACCATGGCGCTGCTGGCTGACTTCTACTACAACCATCCCTCCGGGAAGCTCAACGTGGTGGGCATCACCGGCACCAAGGGCAAGTCCTCCACCACCTACTACCTGCGCTATATCTTTGACGAGTATCTCGCCGCCAAGAAGCAGAAGCCCAGCGGGGTCATCGGCGGCATCGAGACCTACGACGGCGTGGAGCGGTTCGAGGCCCATCTGACCACCCCCGAGCCTCTGGACCTGGAGCGGCACTTTGCCAACGGCGTGTCTACCGATATGCGATACCTGACCATGGAGGTCTCCAGCCAGGCTCTGAAGTACGACCGGGTGCGCAACGTGGAGTTTGCCGCTGCGGTCTTCCTGAACATCGGCACCGACCACATCTCTCCCATCGAACACCCTGACTTTGAGGACTATTTTGCCTCCAAGCTGCGGATCTTTGCCCAGGCGGCCGCCGCCTGCGTGAACCTGGACTCCGACCACGCCGACCGGGTGCTGGCCGCCGCCAGCAGAAGCTGCTCCCGGATCATCACCTTCTCCACCAAGGACCCCTCCGCCACCATCTTCGGCTCCCAGATCCGGAAGGTGGGCGGGGACATCCTCTTCAAGGTCAAGACCCCCCGGTACAGCCGGGAGTTCCGCCTGACCATGCCCGGCCTGTTCAACGTCCAGAACGCCCTGGCGGCCCTGGCCGTCTGCGAGGCCCTGGGCATCCCCGAGCAGTATGCCTATGCGGGCCTCATGAAGGCCCGGGTCCCCGGCCGCATGGAGGTCTATGCCAACGCCGACGAGAAGGTCTCCGTCATCGTGGACTACGCCCACAACAAGCTCTCCTTCGAGACCCTGTTCCAGTCGGTCCGGGCGGAGTATCCCGGCCGCCGGGTGGTGACCATCTTTGGCTGCCCCGGCTACAAGGCCTATGACCGCCGTAAGGACCTGGGCGAGATCGCCGGGCAGTATTCCGACTTCGTCTACCTCACCGAGGAGGACCCCGGTGAGGAGCCTGTAGAGAATATTTGCCGGGATATTGCACAGTATGTGGAAGGGGAGAACTGCGACTACTCCATCGTGCCCGACCGCGGCGAGGCCATCCGCCAGGCCGTCCTGGGCAGCCAGGACCCCACCGTCATCCTGCTCACCGGCAAGGGGGCGGAGACCCGCCAAAAGCGGGGCATCGAGTATATCGACTGCCCCTCTGACGTGGAGTATGCCAAGCAGTACCTCCACGAGTACGACGTGCAGCACGGCATGGACGGCATGAGCAAGGTCCGCTCCCTGCTGGATGTGCTGCCCCGGCTCCGCCGCTATGCGGGCACCACTCTGGTCATCAAGTACGGCGGCTCCACCCTGTCCGCCGCTGCCACCGACACCATCCTGGAGGATGCCGCTGCCCTGCAGTCTGTGGGCGTGCGGGTGATCCTGGTCCACGGCGGCGGCAAGGAGATCTCCGCCCTGCTGGAGCGGATGCAGGTGGAGACTCACTTCGAAAACGGCTACCGGGTCACCGACCAGGCCGTGCTGGACGGGGCGGAGATGGCCCTGTCCGCCCGGGTGAACAAGTCCATCGTGGCTGCCCTGGACCGCATCGGTGCCAGAGCCTGCGGCGTTTCCGGCCGGGACGGCGGTCTCATCACTGCCCGCCAGAAGGACGAGGCCCTGGGCCTGGTGGGTGCCATCACCAAGGTGGACTCCCACCTGCTGACCACCCTGCTGGATGCCGGGTATCTGCCGGTGGTCTCTCCCATCGCCCGGAGCGAGGACGGCCGCGCCCTGAACTGCAACGCCGACGACGCGGCCCGCGCCGTGGCCGAGGCCGTGGGGGCCGACAAGCTGATCTTCCTCACCGACACCGACGGCATCTTAGTGGACAGCCACAACCAGTCCACCCGCATCGCGAAGATGGACGTGGCCCGGGCCAAGGAGCTCATCGACAGCGGCCTCATCGCCGGGGGCATGATCCCCAAGACCATGAACTGCATCCACGCCGTGGAGCACGGGGTCGGGGCGGTGACGGTCCTGGACGGCCGCATGGAGCACGCGGTGCTCCTGGAGGCCATTTCCGAGAAGTCTCTGGGCACCACCATGGAGAAGAAACGGTAAACGTAAGGAGAATATCTGCATGGTCCACATAGAAACGCTCCCCAACGGAGTGCGTATCGTTACGGAAAAGATCGACACGGTCCGGTCCGCCGCCTTAGGGATCTGGGTGGCAGGCGGCTCCCGGGAGGAGAGCTCCCAGGAGTCCGGCGCAGCCCACTTCATCGAGCACATGCTCTTCAAGGGCACGGAGCACCGCTCCGCCGCGGACATCGCCCGGGAGACCGACGCCATCGGCGGCCAGATGAACGCCTTCACCACCAAGGAGTGCACCTGCTTCTACGGCCGGGTGCTGGACGACCACCTGCCCCAGGCCCTGGATATCCTCTGGGACATGGTCTACTGCTCCTGCTTCACCCAGGAGGCGGTGGAGACCGAGCGGGGGGTCATCCAGGAGGAGATCGACATGTACGAGGACACCCCGGACGACCTCTGCGCGGAAAAGCTCTTCGCGGAGATCTTCCGCGGCAGCTCTCTGGCCCGCCCCATCCTGGGCAGCAAGGAGAGCCTGGCCCCCATGACGGGGGAGTTTCTCAAAGCCTATCACCGCCGCCACTACCGGGCGGACAACACCGTGGTGGCCCTCACCGGCAGCTTTACCGAGGAGATCCTGGAGGACCTCCGCCGCCGGTTCTCCGGGCTGGAGGCCGGGGAGGTCCCGGCGGTGGAGCAGGCGGTCTATACCCCTGCCTTCGTGACCACCCACAAGCCCATCGAGCAGAACCATCTGATCCTGGCCTTCCCCGGCCTGACCTATGGGTCCCCCAAGCGGTTCGCCCTGCAGCTGCTCTCCGCCATCCTGGGCGGGGGCGTGTCCTCCCGTCTGTTCCAGACCGTGCGGGAGCAGCAGGGCCTGTGCTACTCCATCTACTCCTACGGCGCGGGCCATCAGGACGCAGGCGTGTTCTGCGTCTACACCGCCCTGAACCGGGAGACGGAGGGCACCGCCCTGGAGACCATCCGCCGGGTCATCGACCGGTTCCTGGAGGAAGGCCCCGACCAGGAGGAGCTGGACCGGGCCCGGGAGCAGTCCAAGGCCAATGTCATCATGGGCCTGGAGTCCACCCATGCTCTCATGAGCCACGCCGGGCGGTCCCTACTGTTTTTGGGACAGATCCTCTCTCCGGAGGAGATCATCGCCGCCTACGACGCGGTCACCCGGGAGGACGTGATGGAGCTGGCCCGGGAGATCTTCCGCTGGGATCAGGTCTCTCTCTCCGCCGTGGGCCAGGTCCGGCCCGTGGAGGAATACAAGAAAATTCTGTTGGGATAACGAAAGCCCTCTTGTCTGCGAAAGACAAGAGGGCTTTTTGAACGGGTCAAAACAATTTTGTAAGGTGGGCTTAAAGGCTCCCTTGTGTAAAGGGAGCTGGCAGCGCGAAGCGCTGACTGAGGGATTGACCGGACCTGTGACGCTTTCAACCCCTCCGTCTTGGCCTGCGGCCAAGCCACCTCCCCTTACACAG
>CAYNZG010000121.1:0-4951 GCA_964401525.1 uncultured Ruminiclostridium sp. | reverse complement strand
GTATAATGATGCCGTAAATATACTTATTATTTATATTGCTGATTTTCGGCAAAAATTTTTTGGAGGTACGATCCAATGAGAGACGTATATGTTGTTAGTTCCTGCCGTACCGCTGTCGGCACCTTCGGCGGCTCCCTGAAGGACACCCCCGCTGCTGAGCTGGGCGCAGTCGTCATGGCTGAGGCTCTCAAGCGCGGCAACGTCAAGGGCGAGTGGCTGGACGAAGTCATGTTCGGTAACGTCCTGTCCGCTGCTCAGGGTCAGAACGTGGCTCGTCAGTGCGCAGTGAAGGCTGGCATCCCCCTGTCCGTCCCCGCTTACACCGTTTCCATGGTCTGCGGCTCCGGCCTGAAGTCCTGCATCGAGGGCGCTCGTTCCATCCAGTCCGGCGATGCTGAGATCGTGATGTGCGGCGGCACCGAGAACATGTCCTCTGCTCCCTATGCGATCCCCGCTGCTCGTTGGGGCGCTCGTATGTTCGACGGCAAGATGGTCGACACCATGGTCAAGGACGGCCTGTGGGACGCTTTCAACAACTACCACATGGGCACCACCGCTGAGAACATCTGCGACATCTGGGGCATCACCCGCGAAGAGCTGGACGAGTTCGGCTACAACTCCCAGCAGAAGGCCATCGCAGCCATCAAGGCTGGCCGCTTCGAGGACGAGATCGTTCCCGTTATGGTGAAGAAGAAGAAGGAAATGGTCGAGTTCAAGGTCGACGAGCATCCCAAGGATACCACCCTGGAGAAGATGGCTGGCCTGAAGGGCGCATTCCCCAACTCCGAGGACGGCAACATCGAGAAGGTCGAGATGACTTTCGAGGCTACCGCTCTGAACCCCTCCGCTGACAATGTCGGCGTGAAGCGCGTCACCGCTGGTAACGCTTCCGGCATCAACGACGGCGCTGCTGCTATCGTTCTGGCTTCCAAGGAAGCTGTCGAGAAGTACGGCCTGAAGCCCCTGTTCAAGATCACCTCTTGGGGCCAGGGCGGCGTCGATCCCAAGATCATGGGCGTCGGTCCCGTTCCCGCTTCCCGCCAGGCTCTGGCTAAGGCTGGCCTGACCATCGACGACATCGACCTGATCGAGGCCAACGAGGCTTTCGCAGCACAGTCCATCGCTGTTGCTCGTGAGCTGGGCTGGGCTGACAAGATGGAGAAGGTCAATGTCAACGGCGGTGCTATCGCTATCGGTCACCCCGTCGGCTGCTCCGGCGCTCGTATCATCGTCACCCTGCTGCACGAGATGATGAAGCGCGACGATGCTAAGAAGGGTCTGGCTACCCTGTGCATCGGCGGCGGTCAGGGCGTCACCATGATCTTCGAGAAGTGCTAATTTAAACTTAGTCTTTCGATCCTGACACAAGAAAGACCTCCGGATATCCCCTGGATACCCGGAGGTCTTTTTCTTCCCAAACCGATCAAAGGAGGCTTCCCTATGCCCATCGTAAAGAAAGCGACCGCCCTGCTCCTGACCTTGGTTCTGGTCTGCGGTCTTCTGCCCACCGCATCGGCGGCCGGCACCCGCACCATCTCCACGGAGTCCCAACTGCGCGCCTTCGCCCAGGAGGTCAACGCCGGGAATTCCTTTGCCGGGGTCACGGTCCTCCTGACCCAGGACATCGACCTGAACGCCAAGGTCGTGGACCAGAACGGCAAGCTGAACCGCGGCTCCTACAGGTCCTGGACCCCCATCGGCACCCCCGATCACCCGTTCCAGGGCGATTTTGACGGTCAGGGCCACACCATCACCGGCCTGTACATCAAGGATGACAGCGTCTCCTACCAGGGCCTGTTCGGCGTGATCTCCCAGGCCACCGTGGCCAACGTCACCGTGAAGGACAGCTACCTCTCCGTCGTGGACCACGCGGGTGCCGTGGTAGGCTACGCCAACAACAACTCCGTGGTGGCTTCCTGCCACAACGACAACAGCGCCATCTACACCGAAAACCGCTCCGGCGGCATCGTGGGCTGGACCAACAACTCCCACGTCTATAACTGCTCCTCCTCCGGCATCTGCTCCAGCGGCCGCTGCTCCGGCGGCATCATCGGCGATGTCTACAGGAACAGCAAGATCTACAACTGCTACTCCGCCGCCCAGGTGGACGGTAAGAATCTGGTCGGCGGCATCTCCGGCGGCACCACGAGCGCGGACATCCGCAACTGCATCTTCGTGGGCGAGGTCCTCTACAGCGGCGGTTACCTGATCGCGGGCGGGGCCGGGAGCCGCACCCTCACCAACTGCTTCGCCCTGCAAAACGACAGCGTGAACACCGGCCTGGCCCTGGGTGTCAACGCCCAGACGGTCAAGACCTTCTCCATCGCCAAGGCCCTGCTGGCGGAGCCCGTCACCGTGAACGGCGTGAGCTGCTCCACCGTGCTGGCCGCCCTGAACGCCTGGGTGGCCATGCAGGATACGTCGCTGGACTACTCCCCCTGGGTGCAGACCTCCCTCTACCCCTACCTGCGGGACGGCGTGACCTCTGCCATCAAGACCTCCTACGGGTCCGAGGTCTCTGCCTGGTCCTCCCCGGAGATGGAGGAGGCCTACCGCGAGGACCTCATCCCCGACTGCCTGGTGGGTGAGGACCTGACCCAGCCCATCGACCGGGCCGAGTTTGCCGCCGTCACCGTCAAGGTCTTTGAAAACCTCTCCGCCACCGCGGCCCTGCCCGCCGTCATCAACCCCTTCACCGACTGCGCGGATGTGGAGGTCCTCAAGGCCTATCAGGTCGGCATCACCAACGGCACCTCGGCCACCACCTTCTCCCCGAACGACCTTTTGAACCGGGAGCAGGCGGCCACCATGCTCACCCGGGTCTTCAAGCGGGTGACCATGCCCGGCTGGACCCTGGCCACCGACGGGCAGTTCGCCCTGACCTACACCAAGCCCGCGCCCTTCGCGGACGATGTGTTCATCTCCGCCTTTGCCAAGGACAGCGTCTACTTCATGGTCGCCAACGGCATCATCGGCGGGATGGGCAACAACCTCTTCGCCCCGAAGAACCTCACCGACAAGCAGACGGCGGAGGGCTACGCCAACGCCACCCGCGAGCAGGCGCTGGCCATCTCCCTGCGTATGGTGAAAAACCTGGCCTGAGCCCGGGGCTCCCTCCCCGGCCCTCGGGCCGCCGCTTTTTCCGCCTTTTTCCTGCGGTTTCCACCCATCATCTTGACGATTTCACGCGGGATGGGTATAATAATCAAAATAGGCTTACTATGAGAGTTTTGCCTATCACTGTAATTCTGCTTAAAAATCAGAAAGGGGTTTTTTCCAATGGCAAACGATCGTATCTTTAACTTCTCTGCCGGCCCTTCCATGCTTCCTCTGGAAGTCCTGAACCGCGCTGGTGCTGAAATCACCAACTTCAACGGTTCCGGCATGTCCGTTATGGAGATGAGCCACCGCTCCAAGGTCTATCAGGGCATCTTCGATGCTACTCAGGAGAAGTTCCGCAAGCTGATGAACGTCCCCGAGGGCTACAAGGTCCTGTTCCTGCAGGGCGGCGCTACCATGCAGTTCGCAATGGTCCCCATGAACCTCATCACCAAGACCGGCAAGGCTGACTATGTCCGCACCGGTAACTTCGCCAACAACGCTCACAAAGAAGCCAAGAAGTACGGCGAGGCCAACGTGGCCGGTTCCTCCGAGGACCGCAAGTGGACCTATATCCCCACCCAGGACCAGCTGACCCTGGATCCCAACGCTTCCTACCTGCACTACTGCTCCAACAACACCATCGAGGGCACCCAGTGGCAGTATGTGCCCCAGGCTCCCGCCGGTGTTCCCCTGGTCTGCGACATGTCCTCCGACATCATGTCCCGTCCCGTTGACGTGAGCAAGTACGGCCTCATCTATGCCGGTGCCCAGAAGAACCTGGCTCCCGCAGGCCTGACTATCGTCATCATCAAGGAAGACCTGGCTGGCAACGAGCTGCCCATCACCCCCGCCATCATGAGCTACAAGAACATGATCGACAAGGACTCCATGTACAACACCCCTCCCTGCTGGCCCATCTATATGCTCGGCCTGATGTGCGACTGGGTGGAGTCCGTCGGCGGTGTTGCTGAGCTGGAGAAGATCAACATCAAGAAGGCCAACATGCTCTACGACGTGCTGGACGAGTCCAAGCTGTTCCAGGTCGCTGCTGAGAAGGGCTCCCGTTCCTTCATGAACGTCACCTTCCGCACCGGCAACGACGATCTGGACGCTAAGTTCGTCGCTGAGTCCGTGAAGAAGGGCTTCACCAACCTGAAGGGCCACCGCTCCGTGGGCGGCATGCGTGCTTCCATCTACAACGCTATGCCCGTGGAAGGCGTGGAAGCTCTGTGCGACTTCATCCGCGAGTTCGAGAAGAACAACTAAATCAAAACTTTTGAGTGATCCTAAGCCCTCCCCCCACCGGGGAGGGGCTATCCTCATGCGAAAGGAATGTATTCCCATGTATCATGTGAAAACCATGAACAAGATCTCCAAGGTCGGTCTGGCTCAGCTGGATGACCGCTTCGAGATCGCTGACGAAATGGCCAACGAGGACGCTATCCTGGTCCGTTCCGCCAAGCTGCACGACTATGACTTCCCCGCTTCCCTGCAGTGCATCGCCCGTGCAGGTGCCGGTGTCAACAACATCCCCCTGGACCGCGCTGCTGAGGCAGGTGTCGTGGTCTTCAACACCCCCGGTGCCAACGCCAACGGCGTGAAGGAGCTGGCCATCACCGCTCTGCTGCTGGCTTCCCGTAAGGTCAGCCAGGGCATCACCTGGGTGAAGGAGCAGTCCGCTGCCGGTGCCGACGTGGCCGCCGTGGTGGAGAAGGGCAAGTCCGCCTTCGTCGGTCCCGAGATCATGGGCAAGACCCTGGGCGTCGTGGGCCTGGGTGCCATCGGCGTGCTGGTGGCCAACGCTGCCACCGCTCTGGGCATGAAGGTCGTGGGCTATGACCCCTTCCTG
>CAYNZG010000120.1:0-5002 GCA_964401525.1 uncultured Ruminiclostridium sp. | reverse complement strand
GTATTGGTATAAGGAGCTGTTCCACGACACCAACACCCTGGGTGCCCTGAAAAACACCCTGGTGCTGGCTCTGGCCGCCTCCATCCTCTCCACCGTCATGGGCACGGCCGCCGCCGTGGGCATCAACAAGCTGCGCAACAAGTATGTGAAGGCCGCCATGAACACCGTCACCAACATCCCCATGGTGAACCCGGACATCATCACCGGTATCTCCCTGATGCTGATGTTCGTCTTCGCCGGGCGGCTCATCGGCCTGGGCACCAGCCTGAACTTCTGGACCATGCTCATCGCCCACATCACCTTCTGCCTGCCCTATGTGATCCTCCAGGTCCTGCCCAAGCTGCGGCAGATGGACAAGGCCCTGCCGGAAGCCGCCATGGACCTGGGCTGCACCCCCTTCCGGGCCTTCCTGAAGGTAGAGGTCCCGGAGATCATGCCCGGCATCCTCTCCGGCCTCATCATGGCCTTCACCCTGTCCCTGGACGACTTCGTCATCAGTTACTTCACCGCGGGCAACGGCTTTGAGACCCTGCCCATCCGCATCTACAGCATGACCAAGAAAACGGTCACCCCCAAGATGTACGCCCTGGCCACCCTCATCTTCTTCGTGGTCCTGGCCCTGCTCCTCGTCACCAACCTCATGGACGACGACGAGGATGCCAAGGCCCGCCGGGCCGAGAAGAAGGCCGCCAAGGGAAAGCATCACAAGCGGCATCCCCTGGGCAACCGGGGCAAGGAGCTGCTGGCCGGCGGCGTCATCGCCCTGGCCCTGGTGGCCGTGCTGGGCACCTCTGTGGCCAGCAACGCCTCCGACACCCTGGAGCTGAACGTCTACAACTGGGGCGAGTACATCTCCGACGGCTCCGACGGTTCTCTGGACACCATCAAGGCCTTTGAGGCCTGGTATGAGGAGGAGTACGGCCAGAAGATCAAGGTGAACTACTCCACTTACGCCAGCAACGAGGATATGTACGCCAAGCTCAAGAGCGGGGCCGTCAGCTACGATGTCATCATCCCCTCGGACTATATGATCGCCCGCCTGCTGGATGAAGACATGCTCCTGCCCCTGAACTTCGACAACATCCCCAACTATCAGTACATTGCCGAGGACTACCGCGGCCTGTACTATGACCCCAACGACGAGTACACCGTCCCCTACTCCTACGGTGTCGTCGGCATCATGTACGATGCCAACAAGGTGGACGAGGCCGATGTGGGCGACTGGGACCTGCTGTGGAACGAAAAGTACGCCGGGTCCATCCTCCAGTTCAACAACGCCCGGGATGCCTTCGGCACCGCCATGTACAAGCTGGGCATCGACGTGAACACCACCGACCACGCCCAGTGGGATCAGGCCCTGCAGGAGCTGCTGAACCAGCGTCCCATGGTCAAGGCCTATGTGATGGACGAGATCTACAACGCCATGGAGGCCGGCGAGGCCGCCATCGGCACCTACTACGCCGGTGACTACTTCACCATGGTGGATGCCCAGGCCGACACCGTGGACCTGCAGTTCTACTATCCCCCGGCCACCAACTACTTCTTCGATGCTATGTGCATCCCCTCCTGCTGTGAGCACAAGGACCTGGCTGAGATCTTCATCAACTTCATGCTCAGTGAGGAACCCGCTGTGGCCAACGCTGAGTATGTCTACTACGCCTGCCCCAACTCCCTGGTCTACGAGAATGAGACCTACATCGAGGACATGGGCGAGGAGGCTATGGCCATCCTCTATCCCGACCTGGGAGACTTCTCCGCGCTGTACAACCAGTACGCCTACCAGAACCTCCCCACCGAGACCCTGGACTATATGAACGGTCTTTGGGAGACCCTGAAGATCAACTAACGAAACACTGCCCGCCGGACACCCGGCGGGCAGTGTTTTAATCGCAGCATCGAAAAGGGCAGAAAAGGTCACGCAAAGAACCTTTGCGTGACTTTTTCTCATTTCTGCTCGGGCAGATACTCTTGTCGTTCTCCGCAGCAGGGCACCGCTCGCGTCCCCGCGCGCCGAGCCGGCAGGCGTGCCATAGCCAGCCTGCCGACACAGAGCCGCAGGCACGAGGGTAGGATAGTCCCACAGCCTCTAGGTTTTCCCGCCTCAACAGGGTCCAGGGCAACGCCCCGGCGCTCTTTTCCCCATTTTCTCCGGAGAAAATGGGATGAGACACTCTTGCTTTTTAGAACAGCGAGATCTGGCTTGTCTCCGGCATGGAGCCCAGAGCTCCGGCGGCCCGGAGCTGGTCCACGTGGGTCTTGGAGACCTTGGGGCAAGCCGCCAGCAGCTCCTCCTGGGAGATGAAGTGTCGGCCGACCCGGTTCTCCACGATGGAGATGGCCGCCGTCTCCCCCAGGCCAGGGATGGCAGTGAAGGGGGGCAGCAGAGACTTTCTCTCCTCGTCCATGATGAACTTGGTGGCGTCCGACCGATAGAGGTCGATATGCTCGAAGGTAAAGCCCCGCAGGTAGAACTCGTAGCACACCTCCAGGGTGACCATCATGTCTTCCTCCACGGCGGCGGCTTCCTTCTCCTTGGCCGCGATCTCCTTCATCTTCTGCTTGCAGACCTCCATGCCCCGGCACATACAAGTGGCATCCAGGGCCTTGGCCCGGATGGAGAAGTAGGCCGAGTAGAAGGCCAGGGGCCGATGGACCTTGTACCAGGCGATGCGGAAGGCCATCATGACATAGGCCACCGCGTGGGCCTTGGGGAACAGGTAGCCGATCTTGGCCAGGGACTCGATGTACCAATCGGGGACGTTGTTGGCCCGCATGGCCTCCTCCCAGCCGTCGTTGAAGCCGTTCTTCTTGACCTTGCCCTTTCGGACGGCCTCCATGATGTCGAAGGCCATCTTGGGCTCCACGCCCATCTCCATGAGGTAAAGCATGATGTCATCGCGGCAGCCCACGGTGGAATCGACGTTGGCCGTTCCCGACAGGATCAGGTCCCGGGCATTGCCCAGCCACACGTCGGTGCCGTGGGAGAAGCCGGAGAGGCGGACCAGGGTGTTGAACTTCTCCGGCTGGGTGTCCATGAGCATCTGCCGGGTGAACTTGGTGTTGAACTCCGGCACGGCCACTGCCCCGGTGGGGCCCAGGATGGGGTCGTTCTCATAGCCCAGGGGGGCGGAGTTCGTAAAGATGAGCATGGTGTCCGGGTCGTCCAGAGGGATGGCCTGGGGATCCACCCCCGTGAGGTCCTGCATCATGCGGATCATGGTGGGGTCATCGTGCCCCAGCATGTCCAGCTTCAGGAGGTTGTCCTCCATTTTGTGATAGTCGAAGTGGGTGGTGATGATATCCGTCCCCGTGTCGTCCGCCGGGTGCTGGACGGGACAGAAGTCGTAGATCTCCTTGTCCTGGGGGATGACCACCATGCCGCCGGGGTGCTGGCCGGTGGTCCGGCGGACCCCGGTGCAGCCCAGGGTCAGGCGGTTCTCCTCGGCCTTGGTCACCTGTAACCCACGGGCAGCCAGATACTTTTTCACATAGCCGTAGGCGGTCTTTTCCGCCACGGTGCCGATGGTCCCGGCCCGGAACACATGGCTCTCACCGAACAGCTCAAAGGTGTAGCGGTGGGCGTTGGCCTGGTATTCACCGGAGAAGTTCAGGTCGATATCGGGAACCTTCTTGCCGCCGTATCCCAGGAAGGTCTCGAAGGGGATGTCGAACCCGTCCTTCACATAGCGGGTACCGCAGATGGGGCAGTCCTTGTCCGGCATATCCGCGCCGCAGCCGTGGCCCGCCCCGGCCTCGAAGTCCGCGTGCTTGCAGTTGGGGCAGCGGTAGTGGGGCGGCAGGGAGTTGACCTCCGTAATGCCCGAGAGGAAGGCCACAATGGAGGAACCCACCGAGCCGCGGGAGCCCACCAGATAGCCGTGCTCCAGGGAGTTCTGCACCAGCTTCTGGGCAGACATATAGATCACGTCGTACTTTCGCTCGATGATACCGGGCAGCTCCAGCTGGATCCGGTCCTTTACGATCTGGGGCGGGTCCTCGCCGTAGAGTTCGTGGGCCTTGTTCCACACCAGGTCATACAGCTCCTTGTCGGAGTTTTCCAGCTTGGGGGCGAACAGCCCGTCGGGCAGAGGCTTCACGGTCTCGCACCAGGAGGCCACCAGCTGGGTGTTGGTCACCACCACCTCGTAGGCCTTCTCCTCGCCCAGATAGGCGAACTCCTCCAGCATCTCCTCCGTGGTGCGGAAGTACAGGGGATTGGGCGCGTCGGCATCGTCAAAGCCCTTGGTGTCCAGCAGCACATGGCGGTAGGCCTCGTCCTCCGGGTCTAAGAAGTGGACGTCGCCGGTGGCGCACACCGGCTTTCCCAGCTCCTCACCCAGGCGGACCACCATCCGGTTCCACTCCCGGATCTGCTCCCAGTCCCTGGCGATGGACTTGCCGTTCTTGTCCGGCCGGAGCATGAAGGCGTTGTTGGACAGGGGCTGGATCTCCAGATAGTCATACCAGGAGGCGATGCGTCGCAGCTCCTCCCAGTCCTTGCCCCGGAGGATGGCCTGGTACAGCTCCCCCGCCTCGCAGGCCGAGCCTAAGATGAGGCCCTCCCGGTTGGCGTTGATCTCGCTCTTGGGCATGATGGGGAAGCGTTTGAAGTATTTCAGGTGGCCCAGGGAGATGAGCTTATACAGGTTCCGCAGGCCGGTCTGGTTTTTCGCCAGCACGATGAGGTGCTTGGGCATCCGCTTGGCCTTGCCCAGGGAGCTGGTCTTGGCCAGGTTGCCGTTGACCTGCTGGAGCCGGTCCGCCCCCCGGTCCCGGAGCATCCGGACGAAAGGCACCAGCATATACCCCACCATGGCCGCGTCATCCGAGGCCCGGTGGTGGTTGAAGTCCGGCAGGTTCAGGTGACGGCAGACGATATCCAGCTTGTACTTGCCCAGCTCGGGCAGCAGGTTCTGGGCCAGGGGCAGGGTGTCGAGATAGGTGGGCTCGAAGGGGATATCATACCGCTGGCAGCCCGCCCGGATGAAGCCGATGTCGAACT
>CAYNZG010000119.1:0-5016 GCA_964401525.1 uncultured Ruminiclostridium sp. | reverse complement strand
GCCCCCTTTCTTGAAAGAAAGGGGGTATCTGAGGGGATCGTCCCACGCGTCGTGATCGGATCCAAAGAAAAAGCCCTGCGGGGGACCCGCAGGGCTTTGGTGCTTACAGGGAGGGGATCTCCTTGGCTGCGTCGGTGAGTGCGGCGGGGAAGCTCTCCTGGATGTCGGCATACCAGGCGTTGTAGTCCTCAGAGCGCAGAGCGTTGGAGGCCTGATACTGCCAGCGGATCTGGCCGAAGCTCTCGGCGAAGATCACTTCGTAGCCCACCACGTTGCCGGTGTCGTCGGTGTATTCCACCACAGCGGCATCGCCGGGCTGGCGGTCACGGGCGAACAGCCACTGGGTCTGGGCGGCGGGGAGGGTATCCCGGTTCACGTCCTCGTTGAGGCCGCCGTTGTCCTTGGTGTCCTCGTCGTCGCTGTTCTGGCTGGCCAGGGCGGCGAAGGAGTCGGCGTTGGCCTCGCCCTCGTTCCAGTTCACCAGGATGCCGTTGGCCTGGTCCATGGCCTCGGTGAGCTGCGCGTCGGTGGGCAGGGCATCGGAGCCGTCCTCGTTCTGGTCGGTCTCGGCCAGGATCAGGATGTTGCGATAGGTGGCGGTCTGGTAGCTGTTGTCGCCCTTGTCGCGGCCCAGGAACTGGACCACGCAGTAGCCGGTGTTCTCGATCTCGATGGAGGTCAGCTCCCCGGCGGTGCGGCCGGAGGCCATCAGCCATTCAGCCACGTCGGAGGACAGGGAGGAGGTGATGGTGCTGCCCAGGGTGTCGGTCTTGTGGTTGTACTCCAGGTCGCCGGCATAGGCCTCGGCAGAGGTCTCGTTGACATACTTGGCGGCGGCGGTGTTGAAGGGCTCTCCGCCGCGGACCTCGGCGATCATGGTGTCGGCATCCTGACCGGCCACTTCCATGGCGGCGGCGATCTCCTCGTCGGTGGCCTCGATGGCGTTGCCCTCCTCGTCGGTCTTCTCCTCGACCTCATAGTTGATGTAGCAATAGCGGTAGTCGTAGGAGTCCAGCGCGTCGGCGTTCTCGCTGTAGTAGGTCTCCAGCTTGTCCTCGTCGTAGGTGAAGGTCTGGGCCTTCTCGTTGGCGTATTCGTCGGCCAGGATGGACTGGGTGAGGATGTCCTCAAACAGGCCCATGGTCATGTGACGGCCGTAGAGGGCCTTCAGGTAGGAGTCCTCCGTCATGGCCTGCTGGATGCTGTAGTTCTTCAGGTAGGTCATGTTCTCCTCAAAGGCGGCCTGGCCCTCCTCGGACAGGGTGTATCCGGCGGCCTCAGCCTCCTGGCAGAGGATGGTCACCCGCTGCAGCTCCTCCAGGGCGGAGTCCAGGAAGTAGTCGGCATAGGTGGTGCCCTCTTCCTCGTTGTAGAACTGCTCGTCTGCGGGCAGGGAGCTGTCATAGCCCATGTCCACGCCGTAGGCGCTGTACATCTGGGCCTGCTGAGCGAAGTTGTTGGACACGGCAGTGTAGTAATAGGACACTTCGGCCACGGTGAATTCCTGGTCGCCCACGGTGGCGGCCACGGCGTTCTTGCTGCTGCTGTTGGAGATGGCGTTCCAGGCCAGCAGGGCGATGACCAGGACGGCCACCACGATGCCGATGGCCCAATAGGTCTTAGCCTTGGAACTCATAGGCTCCTTCTTCGATCTGCTCATAGTAGTTGCTTGTCCTCCTTGTTGTGAAAAATCAGAAGCATTACGGTCATTCATTATACTAAAGAGAGGCGGGATTTGCAAGGAAAAACGGGGGGAAACCCGGATTTGATGCCCGTCGTGGGGAAAATTTGCAGAATATTCATAAACAGCGGGGGAGAGAGGGGAATTGCGTGGGGCAGAAAAATGGGGTATAGTAGGGAAAATGATGTGTTTCGGGAAAGGAGCAGCGATATGAAAGCAGTCATCACAGTGGAGAACATGCGCCAGAGCGATGCCCACACCATCGCCCATTACGTCCCCAGCAAGACCCTCATGTACCGGGCGGCCATGGGGGTCTTCCGGGCGGTGGACTGGACCGGCGGGAAGATCGGCATCCTCACGGGGGCGGGGAACAACGGCGGCGACGGCTATGCCCTGGCCTGCATCCTGGCCGACCGGGGCATCCCCTGCACGGTCTTGCTGGTGTCAGATAAATTCTCCGCCGACGGGCGGCATTACTATGACCTGGCCCGGTCCAAGGGGGTCACGGTCCAGACCTTCCGGCCAGAGGCCGACCTGAGGGGCTATGGGATCCTGGTGGACTGTATGCTGGGCACGGGCTTTTCCGGGGCGGTCCGGGGGCTGTACCGGTGGGCCATCCGGGCGGTGAATGAGGCCGGGGCCTATGTGGTCAGCGTGGATATCAACAGCGGCCTGAACGGGGACACCGGCGCGGGGGAACTGGCGGTGCGGTCGGACCTCACCGTGACCATCGGCTTTTTAAAGGTCGGCTTCTTCCTGGGGGAGGCCCCCGGCAAGATCGGTGGCCTGACCGTGGCGGACATCGGCATCCGCCAGCTCCGGGAGGAGTATCACCTGGCCCCGGCGGAGGAGATCATCTTCCCCAACACCGGGTGGGACCTCTACGGAGACCGGGTCTTATTGCTGACGCCCGGCGAGGTCGAGGCCCGTCGGACAGAGGGGCAGAGCCTCCCGGCGGCGGCGGAAGCCCTGGCCCGGCAGGAGGGGAAGCTGGTCCGCGTCCTGGGCCGGTACCCCCTGGTCACCGACGGCTGCCGGACCTATTTCCTGGCGGAGGGGGACCTGCCCCGGGAGCTGGACTGCACCGGGGACCTGTGAGCCGGGAGACCGGTCTCATTTTTAGGACCCCGGTTGTAAATCCCCGCCCTTTGCGGTAAAATAGGGGCATTGCATTTGAAATCAGAAAGAAACGGTGAATCTATGCTTTCTCAAGAGAATCAGACGGCCTTCGCGGCGCTCCGCCGCCAGGTCATCGCCAAAGAATTCGGCCACCTGAACCCCCGGCAGCTGGAAGGGGTCCTCACCACCGAGGGGCCGCTGCTGCTGCTGGCCGGGGCAGGCAGCGGCAAGACCACGGTGCTCATCAACCGCATCGCCAATCTCCTCCGGTACGGAAGCGGCTCGGACAGCCGGGCGGTGCCGGACTATGTGACGGAGGCGGACCTGGCCTTCCTGACCGCCTATGCCAACGCGGCGGAGCCGACCCAGCAGGAGATCGACCGGGCCCGGCTCCTCTGCGCGGTGGAGCCCGCCATGCCCTGGCAGGTCATCGCCATCACCTTTACCAACAAGGCCGCCGGGGAGCTGAAGGAGCGTCTGGCCGCGGCCATCGGCCCGGAGGCCAATGACATCTGGGCGGCGACCTTCCACTCGGCCTGCGTGCGCATCCTCCGCCGGGACATCGACAAGCTGGGCTTTCCCTCCTCCTTCACCATCTACGACACCGACGATTCCCTCCGGGTCATCAAGGAGTGCCTGAAGGAGCAGAACTTAGACGACAAGACCTTCCAGCCCCGCTCGGTGCTGGGGTACATCTCCCGGGCCAAGGACGAGATGCTCCTGGCCCCCGAGTTCATGGAGCAGTGCAAGGCCAACCGGGACCTGCGCCTGCAGAAGGTGGCCAATGTCTACCTGGCCTATCAGAAAAAGCTCTGGGCCGCCGGGGCCCTGGACTTTGACGACATCATCTTCCACACGGTCCGCCTGCTGCAGCAGTACCCGGAGGTGCGGGAGTATTACCAGCGAAAGTTCCGCTACGTCCTCATCGACGAGTATCAGGACACCAACCACCTGCAATACCTGCTGGCGGCGCTCCTGGCCGGGGGGCGGAAGAACATCTGTGTGGTGGGCGATGACGACCAGTCCATCTACCGCTTCCGGGGCGCCACCATCGAGAACATCCTCTCCTTCGAGAGCGAGTATCAGAACGCCCGGGTCATCCGCCTGGAGCAGAACTACCGCTCCACCGGGAACATCCTGGAGGCCGCCAACGCGGTCATCCGCAACAACCGGGGCCGGAAGGGCAAGAACCTCTGGACCGACCACGGCGAAGGGGATAAGGTCCAGTGCTACACCGCCGTCAACGAGCGGGACGAGGGCATGTACATCGCTGCCCAGCTCCTGCGGGCCTACAGCGAGGGGAAGCAGTGGCGGGACTGCGCCGTGCTCTACCGGATGAACGCCCTGTCCAACCAGGTGGAAATGGCCCTCAAGAGCAACAGCATCCCCTACAAAGTGGTGGGCGGCTTCCGCTTCTTCGAGCGCGCCGAGATCAAGGACATGCTGTCCTACCTCTGCGTCATCCACAACCCCGACGATGACCTCCGCCTGCTGCGGGTGGTGAACAACCCGCCCCGGGGCATCGGGGCCAAGACCATGGAGACCGCCCGGACCATCGCCGCCCAGGAGGGCCGGAGCCTGTGGTCGGTGCTGTCCCAGGCCTCCCACTGGACGGACCTGCGCAAGGCCGCCCCCAAGTTCCAGAAGTTCACGGACCTCATCCAGAAGATGCAGCGGATGGTGGAGGAGGATGCCCCTCTGCCGGAACTGTACGAGACCCTGGTGGAGGAGAGCGGCTATGAGGAGATGCTCACCGCCAAGAAGGACAACGAGAGCAAGTCCCGGCTGGAAAACGTCCGGGAGCTGACCTCCTCCATCTCCGCCTATCTGGAGCACGCGGAGGAGCCCAGCTTGGGAGGCTTCCTGGACGAGGTGGCCCTCTACACCGACCTGGACAGCGTGGAGGAGACGGACAACTGCGTCACTCTCATGACCATGCACGCCGCCAAGGGCCTGGAGTTCCCCGTGGTCTTCACCGTGGGCATGGAGGAGGGGGTCTTCCCCGGCTTCCGCTCCATCGGCGAGGAGGAGGAGCTGGAGGAGGAGCGCCGCCTGTGCTACGTGGCCCTGACCCGGGCCAAGGAGAAGCTCTACCTCACCTGCGCCGCCCAGAGGATGCTCTTCGGCCGGACCTCGGCCAACCTGCCCTCCCGGTTCGTCAAGGAGATCCCCCAGGAGCTGGTGCAGTTCAGCGGCCGCCCGCGGCAGCCCCGGCA
>CAYNZG010000118.1:0-5028 GCA_964401525.1 uncultured Ruminiclostridium sp. | reverse complement strand
AGAGGAAGAGGTCGCAGGCAGCCCCCTCCTGGATCTGGGTCTTCAGGGTGCCGGAGGAGTCAAAGTTGAAGACGACCTTCACGCCCTCGTGCTCAGCTTCATAGCGTTCGCCCAGTTCGGTCAGGGTCTCAGTCATGGAGGCCGCCGCAAAGGCCACCAGCTCGGTAGTCTCCTCCGGCTGCTGATCCTGTCCGCCGCAGCCGGTGAGGGGGCTCAGGGTGAGCAGAGCTGCCAGTACAAAGGCCATTCTTTTTTTCATGGGGATTCGCTCCTTATCTTGAAAGATCTGGTCCCACTATAGCCCATTTTTCGACCAAAGTATGTTGTCATACCAACATTTTTGTGCTATCCTTCCCATAGAAATGGAACTACTTCTTTGTAGGAGGACTCCTCTTTCCTCTTGGCTCCTCCACAGGATATCGACCGCGTCCCTGCGCGCCCAGCCGGTGGGCGCGCCATGGACAGCCCGCCGATACAGCGCCGCAGGCACGACCGCAAGACCCGCCCCACCGCCTAACAGGTTCACCCCCCACCCCACTGGGGTCCAGGGGCAAAGCTCCGGCGCTCTTTTCCCCCATTTTCTCCGGAGAAAATGGGGCCCCGCCGGAGGCGCGCGGGGACGCATACAATACCCTGATGGCCTGTGTGACTGTCCCCTGTGAAACCAAAAACGATCCCGGAGGTGATATCTATGGACCTTGCCGCAGCCCTGCAAAAAAACACGCTTTTTTCCGCCCTCCCGGAGACCGTGCTCCGGGAGGAGATCCTCCCCCACGGGCATTTGCAGGCAGTGCCCAAGGGGCAGGCAGTCATCGTCCCCCAGCAGCAGGTGGACCGGTTGTCCCTGCTGCTCAGCGGGCGCATCCACATCCTGCACCTCTTCCCCAGCGGGCAGTACAGCCTCACCTCCGTTCTGACACCCTCCAAGGTCTTAGGGGCTGACCTGGTCTGCACCCCCACCCAGCTGGCCCCCTACCACGCCATGGCGGTCCTACCCACCCAATTGGTCTCCCTGCCTATCGACCTGTTCTCCCGCCCCGGCCTCCTGCAGGAGGAGCACCGCCTGACGGTGCTGCACAGTCTGCTCACCCTGGTCTCCCAGGAGAACATGAAGAAGGAGTACCGCCTAGCCATTCTGGCCCAGCGGGGCCTGCGGGAGCGCATCTTAGTGTATCTGACCATGCAGGCCGACCGTCGGCAGACGAATACCTTCACCATCCCCTTCTCTCGAGAAGAGATGGCCTCCTTCCTCTGCGTCAACCGCAGCGCTCTCTCCCACGAACTGAGCCAAATGCAGCGCGATGGCCTCATCGCCTTCCGTAAGGATCGCTTCTCCCTGCTCCAATGGGAAAGGAGGGAACCATGAGCTGGCTTCTGTCTCCCACCCCGTCCGGGTGGACCGAGTCCTCCTCCCTCCTGCCCCTGGCCGGGACCGGCCGGGTCCTGGCTCTGGTGGGCGGCGGCGGCAAGACCACCCTGCTCTATCGCCTGGCCCGGGACCTCCAGGCCAGCGGCCAGCGGACCGCCGTGCTGACCACCACGAAGATCTACCGCCCGGACCGACTCTGTCTCTCCTCCGCGGACTGTCAGGCCAGCTGGGCCGCCGGGGACTATGCCATCTGCGGCGACCTGGTGCCAGCAAAAAAACTGGGCCCGCCGGCCCCTTCCCTGCTAGCCTGGCTGTTGGACCGAGCTGACCGGGTCCTTATCGAGGCGGACGGAGCCAGGCGGCTCCCCTGCAAGGTCCCCGCCGCCCACGAGCCGGTCCTGCTGCCTCAGTGTGACACGGTCCTGGGGGTGGTGGGCCTGTCCGCCCTGGGGAGGCCGGTGGCGGAGATCTGCTTCCGCCCGGAGCTGGCCTGCTCCCTCCTGGGCTGCGAGGCCGACCATAGGCTGACCATCGAGGACCTGGCCCGTCTCCTCCTGTCCCCCCAGGGGACCCGAAAGGATGTTGGCAGCCGGGACTACCGCGTGGTCCTCAACCAGTGCGATGCCCCGGCCCACCGGGCCGCTGCCCAGGACCTGGCTGCATTGCTGGCCCAACAGGGCCACACCCAAACCTACCTCACCTGTTTTCTCTGAAAGGAGTTTTTGTTATGGACTCTCTCATCCTCGTCCGCGGTGGCGGTGACCTGGCCACCGGCGTCATCCATCGGCTCCACCGGGCTGGCTTTCCCGTGGTGGTGCTGGAAACGGCCCATCCTCTGGCCATCCGCCGTCAGGTCGCCCTCTGTCAGGCAGTCCTCCATGGGACCGCCACCGTGGAGGGCGTGACCGCCCGGTGCATCCCTTCCCCTGACCAGGTGGAGCAGACCTTAGCCGCCAGGGAGGTCCCCCTGCTGGTGGACCCGGCCGGGGACTCTATCCCCCAGCTCCGCCCCGCCGCCGTGGTGGATGCCATCCTGGCCAAGCGGAACCTGGGTACCCACCGGGCCATGGCCCCCCTGACCATCGGCCTTGGCCCCGGATTCACCGCCGGGGAGGATGTGGACTTCGTCATCGAGACCATGCGGGGCCATGACTTGGGCCGCATCTTGGACCAGGGCACTGCCCTGCCCAACACCGGCGTGCCCGGAGTAGTGGGCGGTGCTTCCGCCAAGCGGGTCATCCACGCCCCCCACGCTGGGGTCCTCACCGCCTGCCGGGCCATCGGAGACCTGGTGACGGAAGGCGAGCCCATCGCCTGGATCACCAACGAGGCCGGGACCTTCCCCGTGCCCGCCTCCCTCTCCGGTCTGCTTCGGGGCCTCATCCGGGACGGCGAAGTCCCCCAGGGGCTGAAGATCGCAGACATCGACCCCCGCCAGGACCAGCTCCAAAATTGCTTCACCATCTCGGACAAGGCCCGGTGCATCGCCGGGAGCGTGTTGGAGCTGGTCTGCCGATACGCCCGCTGAGGGGAGGTCCGCACCATGTCCACGCCCCTTCCCCTCTCCGCCGTGGTGATGGCCTCCGGCCACGCCACCCGCTTCGGGAGCAACAAGCTCCTGGCCCCGGTGGAGGGCATCCCCATGATCCAGCGGCTCTTTCAGACCCTGCCCCGGGACTGCTTCGCCCGCATCGTGGTGGTGGCCCGGGAGGAGGCCGTCCTGGCCCTGGCCCGGAATCACGGCCTCACCGCCGTCTATAACAACGACCAGGAGAACGACACCGCCAAGACCATCTGCCTAGGGCTGGCGCACCTGGCCCCGGGGAGCGCCGGGTGTATGTTTCTGGTGGGTGACCAGCCCTGGCTGACCACCGAGACCATCCGAGACCTGTGCCGCCGCTTTCAGGCGCAGCCGGACCGCATCCACCTGCCCGTCCACGGGACCCGCCGGGGCAACCCGGTGCTCTTTCCCGCCGCCCTTTTCCCAGAGTTGCAAGGCCTGCCGCCCCACGGCCAGGGGAAGCTGGTCATCCGGCAGCACCCTGATCTGGTAGTCCCCCGCCAGACCGATCCCCGGGAACTGTGGGATGTAGACCATCCCTGGGAGTTAGAACCCCCTCCAGAACTTTGACCGCGTCCCCGCACGCCCAGCCGGGAGGTATCATGATAATTATCAACAAGGAGGAAGCATCATGTTGAACCACGAGATCCACAACGTCGTCGTAGCCGGAGCCGGTGCCATGGGCGTGACCCTGGCCCGCCTCTTCGCCCAGAGTGGCTTCACCGTCGCCCTCTGGAACCGCCGCCAGATCTCCTTAGACAAGGCCAGGGAGCGCATCGACGCAGACCTGGCCCGGCTCCGGGACCAGGGCCGACTAGCCGAAGACCCGGAGGCCATCACCCGCCGCCTGCAATACACCACAGATTTCTCCGTCTATGGGACTGCCGACTTCGTTGTGGAGAACATCGCCGAGGATCTGGCCGTCAAGCGGACCTTCTTTGAGACCATCTCTGCCCTGGTCCCGGCGACCACTGTACTGGCCACCAACACCTCCGGTCTGCGGGTCAGCGACATCGCCCAGGCCGTCCGGGACCCCGAGCGGTTCTGCGGCATGCACTGGTGGAATCCCCCGGACCTCATCCCTCTGGTGGAGATCACCCGGGGCGACCGGACCGGGGAGGAGGCCGCCCAGATCGTCTATGACCTGGCCGTGGCTCTGGAGAAAAAGCCCGTCATCGTCCAGAAGGATATTCTGGGCATCATCGGCAACCGCCTGCAATATGCTGTCCTCCGGGAGGCGCTGCACATCATTGAGATGGGGGCCGCCGGTCCCCGGGAGGTGGATGCCGCCATGAAGTACGGCCCCGGCTTCCGCTACTCCATCCTGGGCCCCCTGGAGACTGTGGACCTGGGCGGGCTGGATATCTTCCGGGCCGTGAGCAATTACCTCTTCGCTGACCTGGGCACCGAGCAGCGCAGCCCCGTCCTCAACGACCTGGCCGACCGGGGCCGCCTGGGGGTCAAATCCGGGGCAGGCTTCTACGACTATGCCCCCGGCCAGGGGGAGGCCGCGCTGCAGCGGCGGAACGACCTCTTCCAGCAGCAGTGGGACCTGCTGAAGGACAAATAACAACGATTTCCTGCAAATTTTTTCCATTCTCCTCCCTCTGATAGGACTTTTCTTCAATTTTTTCTTGCTTTTTCGTCGATATATAGTATAATTTATACAGAAAAAGAGAAGGGAATCCACATATCAACGGTCCACCCCGCCGCACACCGGCTGCGGGCCCCGGGCCGAAAGGAGAGAATACTATGGCAAAGTATGTCTACAAGTTTTCTGAGGGCAACCGCAACATGCGCGAGCTGCTGGGCGGCAAGGGTGCGAACCTGGCCGAGATGACCCTGGCCGGTATGCCCGTCCCCCAAGGATTCACCGTCACCACCGAAGCCTGCACCCGCTACTATGACGATGGCCGCGCCATCGCCCCCGAGATTCAGGAGGAGATCCTCACCAACCTGGCCTGGCTGGAGGAACACACCGGCAAGAAGTTTGGTGACCCCTCCAACCCCCTGCTGGTCTCCGTCCGTTCCGGTGCCCGCGCCTCCATGCCCGGCATGATGGACACCATCCTGAACCTGGGCCTGAACGACACCGTGG
>CAYNZG010000117.1:0-5059 GCA_964401525.1 uncultured Ruminiclostridium sp. | reverse complement strand
GGCTGCTGCGCCGGTTGGGCGAGCTGCAGGAGGTGGTCAAGGCCGGGTCCAGCGAGCCGTCCTCTACCGGAACAACGACAGCGCCCTGCCGCTGCTGGACCTGCTGGACCGCCAGGGGGTGGGCTGCCGCTGCCGCCAGCTGGAGGGGACCTTTTTCTCCCACCGGGTGGTGCGGGATGTGCTGGACATCATCGCCCTCTCCCGGGACCCCACAGACGGGACCGTGTTCCAGCGGGTCTATTATAAGTTCCACGCGGGCATCCCCCGGATGGCAGTGCAGAAGGCCCTGGAACGGAGCCGGGGGCGGACCCCGCTGTTCCAGTTCCTGGCCCAGATGCCGGACCTGTATCCCTCGGCCCGGAAGCGGTGCATGGAGCTGCACACCCATCTGGGCCTGTTGGGGCAGGAGTCCGCCGGAGAGGCCATCTACCGCATCCGCCACTTCATGGGCTACGGGGCCTATCTGGTGGACGGCGGCGCGGACCAGGGGAAGCTAGACATCCTGGAGGCTCTGGCCCGCCAGGAGGCGGACCTGCCGGGGCTGCTGCGCCGGTTGGGCGAGCTGCAGGAGGTGGTCAAGGCCGGGTCCAGCGACCCAGGCAGCAACTTCATCCTCTCCACCATCCACGCAAGCAAGGGCCTGGAGTACGACCGGGTCATCCTGATGGACGTGGCCGACGGCATCCTCCCGGCGGTGGAGCCGGAGGCATGGAAGGAGCCGGATGCCCAGACCTTAGCGGCCTATGAGGAGGAGCGGCGGCTGTTCTATGTGGGCATGACCCGGGCAAGGGACCATCTGGCGGTGTTCCGCTTCAAGAAGCCCGGTCTGTACAGCAGCTTCGCGGCGGATATCTTCCCCGAGCCAGTCCGACAGCCGACGGTGCAGCGGGTCGTGGACCCTGGCTACACCGCGCCGGGCCCCAAGGCCGACGTGGACGACTATCGGGTGGGGACCAGGGTGTTCCATCGGCTCTACGGCCCGGGCAGGCTGATGACCCGCCAGGGCGACGTGGCCGCCATCCGCTTCGACAGCGGGGAGGAGAAGCGGCTCTCCCTATCCACCGCCGTCAAGCGCAAACAGCTTCATATCCACGAGTAAAGCCCCCCTTTGGCAAGGAGGGCTTTACTTGTGTGAAAAAATGTTTTTTGACTCTCCCTCACAGGGCATAGACCGCGTTCCCGCGCGCCCTTTTCTCCCCATTTTCTCCGGAGAAAATGGGGAGAAAAGGGCGCCGGGGCTTTGCCCCTGGACCCCGTTGAGGCGGGGGATGACCTGCCGGAGGCACAGCAGCCTGGAGGGGAGCACCCACGCGTCGGTTGAGACAGTCACAGGGTCTCCCGGTGGAATTCCTCGCCGTCCAAGGTGAGCCAGCGGAGGGTGTCGCCCTCCCAGAGCAGGCAGCTGTGAGGAGACCCGCCCCGGGGCAGAGAGACGGAGCCGGGGTTGACGCACAGCAGGTCGTTGACACGCTGGAAGGTGGGCATATGGGTGTGGCCGGAGAGCAGGACCTGGGCCATGCCGTAGGGCGGCGGCTTTTGGGGGGAGTACCGGTGGCCGTGGGTCAGAAAGACCTCTCGCCCCTCCCAGGTGAGGACCTTGTACTTTTTATAGATGGGGAACTGGGGGGACAGCTCCTGGATGCCCCAGTCGCAGTTGCCCTCAACGCTGAGGATGTGGTCTGCCCTCCGGTTCAGCAGCTCCATGACCCCCTGGGGGTCGAAGGCGAAGTGGGGGTCATAGGAGCCGGAAAAGGCCAGATCCCCCAGGAGGATGAGCTGCTGGGCCTGTTCCCGGTCGTACAGGTCCAGCAGCTTTTGACAAAAGACGCGGGACCCGTGGAGATCGGATGCGATGAGTCGTTTCATGGGATCACCTCCGGTCCAGTATAGCCGACGGCGGCAAAAAGGACAAGGGCGGATTTGCGAAAGGGGAGGGGACGTGCTATAATACAGGGAAAATCTCAGTATCGACGGAGGGACCAAGTATGATCCAGGATAAGAAAAGGTTTATCGCCTACATTTGCCCGGAGTGCCGCCAGACAGTGGTGCTGGAGCGGACGGCCTTCCAGCTGGCTGCCTCGGGCAGCCGCCTGCCCTGCCCCTGCGGGAAGTCCTCCGTGGAGGTGGAGCTGATGGGGGACCGTGTGCGGCTCACCGTCCCCTGTCTGGCCTGTAAGGAGCCGCACACGGTGTCCTGCTCCACCAAGGCCTTCCTGGAGGAAAAGACCCTGGCCTTCTCCTGCGCCGCCTCCGGGCTGGACTGCTGCTATGTGGGGGAGGAGGACCCGGTCTTTGCCGCCGTGCGCCGCCTGGAGGAGACCGTGGACCGGATGGAGGACCAGTCGGCCTCCCAGGGGACCTTCCTCAACGACCTGGTCATGGAGGAGATCCTGGGCGAGATCCGGGACATTGGCCGCCGGGACGGCATCTCCTGCACCTGCGGCTGCCGGGAGTGGAAGCTGAAGGTGAACTACAGCTCCGTGGAGCTGTTCTGCGCCCGGTGCGAGGGGGCCCTGCGCATCCCTGCCGCCACCATTTCGGACATCGAGGACCTGTGCTGCAAGCCCACCCTGACCATCCGGGGCGAGTCGCAGGGGTGAGGGGCACATCCGGGACCCTGACGCATAAGATGGACTGAGATCGCCGGTCGGTCTCCATCTTTTGTAGGAGGTTCTGGTTTATGTGGAACAATTGTGGCGGGAATAGCTGTCTGTGGATCATCCTGATCCTCATCCTCATCTTCTGCTGTGGCGGCTGCGGCGCGGGTTCCGGCTCCGGCGGGTGCAGCTGCGGCGGTGGCTGCGGCTGCGGCAGCAGCAACAACAACTGCGGTTGTGACTGTGGCTGCGGCTGCTGACCCGGTACCCAGAGGGCCCCTTCGGGGGCCCTTTTTTCGCCCCGAAAAATTTTTTTAAAAAATTGAAAAAAGGGGTTGCATTTTGGAAAGACCTGTGCTAATATAACAGAGTCGTCAGCGAGAGCGACCGACACGCGGCAGTAGCTCAGTTGGATAGAGTAACTGGCTACGAACCAGTAGGTCAGGGGTTCGAGTCCCTTCTGCCGTGCCAACACCGGAATCTTCGGATTCCGGTGTTGTTTTTTGTTTTACGAAAAAATGCAAAGAAAAGATCCTCTGCGCTCCGTTCAGCGGCGCAGAGGATCTTTTTTGTTTCGGAAAAGTTAGAGCAGGATGATCCCGGCATCCCGGCAGGACTGGATGGTCTCCTCGTCCCAGATGGAGGCCTGGACCTCACCGATGTGGGCCTTGCCCAGCAGGAGCATGGACAGGCGGGACTGACCGATGCCGCCGCCGATGGTCAGGGGCAGCTCGTTGTTCAGCAGCATCTTGTGGAAGGTCAGGCTGCGGCGGTCGTCGCAGCCGGCGATAGTGAGCTGACGGTCCAGGGCGGCGGCATCCACGCGGATGCCCATGGAGGACAGCTCGATGGCCTTGCCCAGGGTCTCGTCCCACAGGAGGATGTCGCCGTTGAGCTGCCAGTCGTCGTAGTCGGGGGAGCGGCTGTCGTGGGGCTTGCCGGACTTCAGCGCGCCGCCGATCTGGGTCAGCAGGGTGGTGGGGTGATCCTTGACCCAGGCGTTCTCCCGGCCCTTGTCGTCCAGGTCGGGGTACTTGTCCTCCAGCTCCTGGGTGGTGACCACGCTCAGGTCCGTGTGGATCTGGGGCAGGACGCAGAGCTGGGGGAAGACGGACTGGAGGGTCCGCTGGGTGTCAGCCATGGCGTTCACGATGAGCTGGACAGTCTTGACCAGGTAGTCCATGGTGCGGTCCCGGGGAGCGATGACCTTTTCCCAGTCCCACTGGTCCACATAGATGGAGTGGAGGTTGTCGGGGGTCTCGTCCCGGCGGATGGCGTTCATGTCGGTGACCAGGCCCTCGCCCACGGGGAAGTGGTAGTTGTGCAGGGCCAGACGCTTCCACTTGGCCAGGGAGTGGACCACCTGGGCATCCCGCTGGGCGGCGGGCACGTCGAAGGAGACGGGGCGCTCCACGCCGCTGAGGTTATCGTTCAGGCCGGAGGCGGCCTCCACGAACAGGGGGGCAGAGACCCGGCGCAGGTGGAGATTGCCGCAGAGGGTATCCTCGAAGACCCGCTTCAGCAGGGCGATGGCCTTCTGGGTGTCATACAGGTTCAGCAGAGGGGCATAGTCTGCGGGGATGTAAGTTTTAGACATTGGAAAAACTCCCTTCTATGGTGTGGGCAGGGCGGACCCGATGCCCGTTATTTGTGATAGAGGTTGGTGCTCTGGTAGGTGGGCTCGCTGGTGAGCCGGACCCCCAGGCGGCGGAAGCTGTCCTCGTCGGACTGGGAGAGGATGACGGTGGTGTGGACCTCGCAGCCCCGCAGCTTCTGGAGCTGCCGGACGGCCTGCTTGGCATAGGGGTCATTCACCGCGCAGATGGACAGGGCCACCAGCAGCTCGTCGATGTGGAGGAGGGGGTTCTTGTTGCCCAGCACGTTGACCTTCAGGTTCTGGACCGGCTCGATGACCTCCGGGGAGATGAGGTGGACCTCGTCGGGGATGCCGCCCAGGTACTTCAGGGCGTTGAGCAGCAGGGCAGAGGAGGACCCCAGCAGGGCGGAGGTCTTGCCGGTGAGGATCTTGCCGTCGGGCATCTCGATGGCGGCGGCCGGTGCGCCGGTGGCCTGGGCGGCCTCCAACGCGGGGCGGACCACGGCGCGGCTCTCGCCGGTAAGGCCCAGCTGCTTCATGAGCAGCTCGATCTTATACACGGCGCTGCCGTCGGTGAGGCCCCGGCGGTGGCGGCACTGCTCGGCGTAGAACCGGCGGAGGATCTCCTCCCTGGCGGCCTGGCAGACTGCATCGTCGTCGATGATGCAGTACCCGGCCATGTTGACGCCCATGTCCGTGGGGGACTGGTAGGGGCAGGTGCCGGAGATGTGCTCGAACATGGTCTTCAGCACGGGGAAGACCTCCACGTCCCGGTTGTAGTTGACGGTGGTGACCCCGTAGGCCTCCAGGTGGAAGGGGTCGATCATGTTCACGTCGTTCAGGTCGGCGGTGGCGGCCTCGTAGG
>CAYNZG010000116.1:0-5118 GCA_964401525.1 uncultured Ruminiclostridium sp. | reverse complement strand
CTCCATGGCCGGGCGGACCAGGGCCATATCCTCTAACAGGCCCGCGTTGGTCCGGCTGAAGCGGGTCTCCAGCTCCTCCATCGCCTTCTTGCAGCGGGCGCGGATGGATTTGATCTGCTCCTGGGCCGACGGGTCCTCCACGCCGCGGGCACTTTTCAGCCGGGGGAAGGGCACTGCCGCGCATATGGCGGTCTCGTCCCAGCCCTGCCCCGCCGCTTTGGCCAGGGCCTGCAGCCCTTGATAGGTAGCGGTCAGGCTCTCGCTGTAAGCCTTTGCTAAGGCGGTGTCCCCCAGGGCCAGCTCACAGGCGAAGGCCATCTGCCCCACCCAGTAGTCGGCGGTCCGGGCGGTCTCCTCCAGCAGGAGCTTCCCCCAGGGGGTCTGGGCCGCCTCGGTGACTCCGGTGAGGTCCCACGCCGCCCGCTGCTCCTCCAGCCAGGCCACCGGGTCCGGGTGGCTCTGGGTCTTGCTGTACACATCCAGGGCGATCTCCATCAGGCGGCTGTCGTCCCGCCCGGCGGAGAGGAGATCCAGGAGCTTGGCGAAGTCCCCCTCCGGGTCGATGGTCTCATAGCGCGCCTCCAGCACCTGATCCAGGGCGCGGTTCATCAAGACCTGGGTCTCCTCCTCCTCGCAGAGGGAGAAGTCCGCGGGCAGGTCCAGTAAATGGCCCCACTGCCGGAGCAGGACCGTGCAAAACGCGTGGATGGTGGAGATCTGCGCCTGATACAAGCGGGTGGTCTGCCGCCGCAGGTGGTCGTTCTCCGGCTGGGCGGCCAGAGCCTCGGCCAGCTCCTTGCCGATGCGGTCCCGCAGCTCATCTGCTGAGGCCCGGGTAAAGGTGATGATGAGAAACTCATCCACGTTCTTCCCCTCTTTGAGGATGCGCTCCAGCAGCCGCTCCACCAGCACGCGGGTCTTGCCCGACCCGGCGGCGGCAGACACCAGCAGGCCGCCCCCTCGGTTCGTCACCACTGCGTCCTGCTCAGGGGTCCTCTGCACGGCCATGGTCCTCGCCTCCTTCCTCTCGCTGGGCCAGCCAGGCCCAGAAATCACTGTTCTTTACCGAAGGGATCCACCGGCGGTGGTCCCGCTTCTCCTCAAACTGGCAGGCCCGGAAATAGGGGCAGTACAGGCAGGCATTCTTAGCCGGCCCCCGCCAGAAGGGATCTGCGTCGATGTTGCCCCCGGCGATCTCCCGGCAGATCTGCTGCAATATGCCCTGGATATGACCCTTGAGCCGCCCCAGCCGCTCGGCGCTGACCAGGGCCTCCCCGGTGATCTTCCCCGTCTTGGCGCTGACCCGCAGGGGCAGGAACCGTGGGCCGTCCTCGCTGTGCTCCATGGCCTCCAGCACGTCCCCGTCGTCCAGGATCAGGCCCCGCCGGACCAGTTCCCGGTCGATGAGGCGCTGCCGGGTGCCCTCGTCCATGTTCCGGCTGCCGGAGATCATGGCATCCCGGGCCGGGAGATACAGGACCCCCGTGGGGATCGGCTGCCGGTGAAAGACCCGCTCTCCCGACTCCTCCAGGGCGAAAAGGTACAGGAGCATCTGCAGGCCCAGGCCGTTCCAGATCTCCGTCAAGTCGAAGGACTTCCGGCCGGTCTTGTAGTCCACCACCCGCAGGTACAGGCGGTCGTCCTTGACCCAGCCGTCCACCCGGTCCACGAAGCCGGAGACCCGCAGGGTGATGTCCTCCTCTCGGATCTCCACCGGGGGCAGCTCCTTGCCGGAGCCGAAGCCCAGCTCAAAGGCGATGGGCTGGAAGTCCGAGGCCCGCAGCTCCGCGATGACGTTGTCCACCACCGCCTGGACGCTCTTTTGCAGGCGACGGAATAGGTAGCGGAACCGGGGCGTCTGCTGCTCCAGGCCGCCCAGCATGGTGTTGCCGTAGGTCCGGACCGCCTCCTCGGTCATGGCCCGGATGTCCTCGTCCGGGCAGAGGGCCGCGCCGCCCTTGGCCTGCACGCCCTTCAGGACCAGCTCCAGCACCGTGTGGACGAAGGTCCCGTATTCCGGGGCGTGGAAGCCCGCCGTCCGGCGCTCCTGGGCTTTTAGGCCGTACCGCAGGAAGTAGGCAAAGTGGCAGGATTTGTACTGGTCCATCCGGGAGGCGGACATGGCCACCCTCTCCCCGTACAGCTCCCGAACAGCCTGGGGCGAGAGTCTGCCCCGCTCCCAGTCCGCCGCCCGGTCCAGCCGCCGGAAGCTGGCGGCGCAGTCTGCCTCTTGCTCCAGCTCCGCCCGGAGGTCGGGCAGCCCCGCAGCCAATGCCCGCAGGGCATCGGGGGAATCGGCGGGCACGCAGGTCCCCTGGGCCTGGGGGAACAGGGTGAGCAGGTCCCGGACCAGGTAGGAGGGCCGCTTCTCCGCCCCGCCCTCTGCGGCGGTGGGCCAGGTGACATACAGCCGCCGGGTGGGCTTTGCGCAGACGGTGTAGACGATGGTCTGCTCGCGGTCCAGCCGCTCCTCCATCCGGGCGGAGAGGGTCAGGCCGTAGTCCTCCAGCAGCTCCCGGTCCCGGTCGGTGAGCAGCCCCTGACCAGGGGTGACCTGGGGGATGGTGCCGTCGTCGGCCCCTAACAGAAAGAGGACCTTGCAGCTCCGGTTGGAGAGCCGCTGGGCATCCCCCGCCGTGACCCGGTCCAGGGAGGCCGGGATGTCCCCACCGTGTAACGGGAGAGCAGCAGCCGCAGCAGCCGGGCGAACTCCGCAAAGTCCGCCTCCAATTCTCCCAGCAGGGCGGCACACTGCTCCAGGCCGCCGCAGAAGATCTCCCAGAGCTGGCTCATCTCCCGGGCCCGCTCCGGTTCGCCCCGCTCCAAGAGCTGGTTCGCCCGGGCTTCTAAGGTCTCCGGGGCGTGGATCTCCTCCAAAAATCTGTAAAGTATAACTACTTTATCCCCTATGGTATCCTTGCTTTCTTTCTTCAGGAACTCCAGCGGAGCGATGATCTCGGCCCGCAGGCGGTCCAGTTCCTCCAGCTCCCGCTGGCTCTCCTCGTCGAAGGTCTGGTGATAGCCCTCCGGGTGCATGGTCCAGGGGTGGGTCCACCGACTGCCCCAGATGTTCCAGGTGCGCACATAGTTCTCCAACCGGTCGCAGTCGGCCAGGCTGACCCCGGCCAGCCCGGTCTTGAGATAGCGGAACATATCCTCATAGGCATAGCCGCCGTTCACCGCGTCCATGGCAGCGGTGATGAGGGTAAAGATGGGCTTTTGCAAAATGTCCTCCATCTCCGACTGGAACAGGGGGATGTCGTACTGAGCAAAGATGCTCTCCAAATGCTCCCAGTACCGGTCCATGGACCGGGCCGTCACGGCGATGTCCCGGCAGCGCAGGTCCCCTCGCTGCAGCAGGGCGCGGATCTCTCCCGCCGCCCAGCGGACCTCCTCCCGTGGGGTGAAGCAGCTCCCCACGAAGAGGCTGTCATCCCATTCCCCCTCATAGGGGCAGAGGGGACGGGCGAAGAGGGAGCCTTCCAGCCAGCGCAGGGGGGCGGTCCGCCCCTCGGTCCGCTCCGGCAGCGTCTCCTCGCATACGGGGCAGTGCACCCGGGCCGCCAGGGCCTTCAGGCGGGCGATGGTCCGCTCCGCCGGGGCGAAGACCCCCGCCTCCCCGGGCTTGTCCCCCCGGGTCAGGGTCACCGTGACGGAGTGGGCCTGCCGCAGCAACTGCTCCACCACCAACCCCTGCTGGGGCGTAAAGTCCGTGAAGCCGTCCAAATAGATGTCCTGGTCCCGGAGCAGTTCCGTCTCCCGGAGCTTCTCCGCCAATCTGGTCAGGCGGTCTCTGGGGTCCAAGCTGCCCCGGGCGGTCATGGCCTCGTAGGCCCCGAAGATGAGACCCAGGTCCCGGAGCTTGTCGCCGTCCAGGCCCTCGGTCTCCTCCCCCACCTGGGCCAGTTGCTCCCCGGTGACACAGCAGCTCTTCAGCTCGTCCATGGTGGTCAGCAGGCTGCTGAGGAACTCCGGCTTCCGGGAGGGCATGGCATAGACCGACAGGTTCCCGCTGACCGACCGCAGCGCCGCATACATCACCAGCAGGCGGCCGCCCTCGTCCAGCACCGGCCGCGCGCCGCCTCCGGCCAGGGAGAGCACCCGGTTCTCCAGGCGGGTGAAGGAGAGGACCTCCCCATACAGCCCCGCCCGGTTCCCATTCTCCCGGCAGAACCGCTGCTCGGTCTCGAAGGAAGCCTGCTCCGGCACCAGCAGGAGCTGGCGGCGGGCCTGGCCCTCCCGCTCCATGCGGGCCAGCACCGTGTGGGTCTTTCCGCTCCCGGCCCGGCCGGTCACGATGTGCAGCATATGCCTGCCCTCCTTTCGATAACAGGGGCCTGCCGCGCAGAACACGCGGCAGGCCCGGTCAAAGTGTTTTCAGATGCGATCACAGAGAATCGTTGGAACCCAGCACGTTCAGGATCTTGTCCTTGACCAGGTCCTTCACATACTGGCGGCCCACCTTCAGGTAGCTTCTGGGGTCGAAGTTGGCGGGGTCCTTGATGAGCTGCTCCCGCACACCGGCGGTCATGGCCAGGCGCAGGTCAGAGTCGATATTGATCTTGCAGACCGCCATCTTGGCAGCCTGACGCAGCTGATCCTCGGGCACGCCGATGGCGTCCTTCAGCTGGCCGCCGTTGGCGTTGATGATGTCCACGTAGCGGGGGGTCACGGAGGAAGCCCCGTGGAGCACGATGGGGAAGCCGGGCAGACGGCGGGAGATCTCCTCCAGGATGTCAAAGCGCAGCTTGGGGTCGGTGCCGGGCTTGAACTTGAACGCGCCGTGGCTGGTGCCGATGGCGATGGCCAGGCTGTCCACTCCGGTGGCCCGGACGAACTCCTCCACCTGGTTGGGGTCGGTGTAGGAGGAATCCTCGGCGGAGACGTTCACGTCGTCCTCGATGCCGGCCAGACGGCCCAGCTCGCCCTCCACCACCACGCCGCGGGCGTGGGCGTAGTCCACGACCTTCTTGGTCAGGGCGATGTTGTCCTCGAAGGAGTGCTTGGAGCCGTCGATCATGACGGAGGTGAAGCCGCCATCGATGCAGGCCTTGCAGATCTCAAAGTCCTCGCCGTGGTCCAGGTGCAGGGCGATGGGCAGGTTGGTGTCGGCCACGG
>CAYNZG010000115.1:0-5121 GCA_964401525.1 uncultured Ruminiclostridium sp. | reverse complement strand
TTGGATCCCGGTGGAGCGGGCTTCGGGGGAGATATAGCTGTAGGCGGTGATGATCGCGCCCACGCCGCTGGCGGCGATGTCACCGTAGAGAGCCACCTGCTCAGGGGCGCAGGTGCCGTCCCGGCGGCCGAAGGGGTCCTGGGTGGCGGAGCGGATGAGCCGGTTGGGCAGCTCCAGGGCACCGATCTTGCCGGGGGTAAAGAGTTTGGAAGCCATGGGATGTTCTCCTTTGTTGTAGATTTGGAAGTATTCTCGCAAATTTATGGTAATTAAAGTCATTATACCAAAGAACGACAGCGCTGGCAACGGTGGATTTTTCTGCCCGCGGGATTGACAAGCCCCCGGGGAAGGCGATAAGATGGGCGTACTTATTCTGTCGAAGAAGGAGGAAGTGCGCGTGAAAAACAGAAAGGCCCTGGGCCTAACGACGGTTACCGGCTCCTATGTGCTGTGGGGGCTGCTGCCCGCCTTCTGGGCCCTGATGGTGGGGGTGAACTCGGTGTTCATCCTGGCCCAGCGGATCCTGTGGTCCATGGTGTTCGTGGGGCTGTATTTGGTCGTGACCCATTCCATGGCCGAGGTCAAGGCAGTCTTCCGGGACCGGAAGACCATGCTCAACACCCTGCTGGCCGGGGTGCTCATCACCGTCAACTGGGGCATCTACATCTATTCCGTCAACACCGGCCATGTGCTGGAGGGCAGCATGGGGTACTTCATCGAGCCGGTGCTGGTGGTCCTCATTGGGGTCATCGCCTTCAGGGAGCGGCCCAGCCGGGGGGAGCTCATCACCCTGTTTTTTGCGGCGGCAGGGGTGGCCTACTTCGTGCTGCGGACAGGGGAGCTGCCGTTGCTGGCTCTGCTCATCGGCCTGCCCTTTGCCATCTATGGGGCGGTGAAAAAGAATCTGGTCCTCACGGCCCAGGCCTCCCTGTTTCTGGAGACCCTGCTGATGTTCCCTCTGGCCCTGGGCTTCTCCCTGTGGTGGACCGCCGGTCACGGCGGCATGGCGGGGGTCATGGGCGAGGTCTCCTTCTGGCTGCTGCCGGCCAGCGGCCTGGTGACCTCCATCCCCCTGCTGCTCTTCAACATGGGAGTGAAGGAGATCCCCTATTATTTTTCCGGCATCCTTATGTACATCAATCCCACCCTGCAGTTTTTGATGGGGCTGTTCTACTTCCGGGAGACCCTGGACCAGGACCAGCTCATCTCCTTCGTCATCATCTGGGTGGGCATCCTCTTTACCATGGCCGAGAAGATCCAGATCATCCGGGCCGAGCGGAACAAGGCATAAGTTTTCTACAGGCCTGTGGAAAACCTAGACGATCATACACGAAAACGACCTCTCTGCCTGCGGGCAGAGAGGTCGTTTTTTGTCACAGGCGGAGGGGGACCGGGTCGGTGATGGTCAGGCTGTCCGGGGTGACGGCGCAGGCCATGGCCAGGACACGGACCCCGGCGGCGTGGGCCGCCCGGAGGGCCTCGCCGAAGGCCGGATGGGTGCGGTCGTTGGGGGAGAAGAAGGTCACGCCGGCCATCTGGATGACGAAGCAGACGGCGGCCTCATAGCCCTCGTCCAGGCAGGCGGTCAGGCCCCGGAGGTGCTTGACCCCGCGCTCGGTGGGGGCATCGGGGAAGAAGACGGCCCCGTCTTCCTCTAAGGTCACGCCCTTGACCTCCACGAAGCCCCTGCGGTCCCCGGTCTCCCAGTAGAAGTCAAAGCGGGAGTCCCCGTGCTTCTGCTCGGCCTTCAGCAGGGTCAGCCCGGGGACGAAGTGCCCCGCTTCGGCCCACTGGGCAAAGACCCGGTTGGGGGCCTGGGCATCCAGATTGATGAGCCGGTCGCCCTTTTGGACGGTCACCAGGTCATAGGCGGTCTTGCGGGCCGGGTTGCTGCTCTTGACCAGCCAGACAGGCACGCCGGGGCGGAGCAGCTCCCTGCAGCGGCCGGTGTTTTTCACGTGTACGGTGGTCTCCACGCCGTCCAGCTCCACCTGGGCCACGAAGCGGTTGGGCCGGGAGAGAAAGCGCGCGGGGGTGATGTTGGGGTAGGTCATGGGATATCCTCCTTGGGAAGTGGGTGGAAAAACCGGGGCTTCCATGCTATAATCGTGGAAATAGTGTAGCATTTTACACGAGGGAGGGCAACTATGCAGGATCATATCTTGGCTCTGGACCAGGGGACCACCAGTTCCCGGGCCATTCTTTTTACCCGGGACGGGAGCGTGGCGGCCTCCGCCCAGATCCCCTTTCCCCAGCACTACCCCAAGCCGGGCTGGGTGGAGCACGACCCCATGGAGCTGCTGGACAGCCAGCTCCGGGCGGCGGCGGAGTGCGTAGAGAAAAGCGGTGTGGATCCCAAGGACATCGCCGCCCTGGGCCTGGCCAACCAGCGGGAGACCGCGGTGGTCTGGGAGCGGGCCACCGGCAAGCCCGTGGGCAACGCCATCGTCTGGCAGTGCCGCCGGACGGCAGACTTCTGCACCCAGCTCCAGCAGGCGGGGCACACCGAGGCCATCCGGGCCAAGACCGGCCTGGTGGTGGACGCGTATTTTTCCGGGACCAAGTACCGCTGGCTGCTGGACCACATCCCCGGTGCCCGGGAGAAGGCCCGGCGGGGAGAGCTGCTCTGCGGCACGGTAGACAGCTGGCTGCTGTGGAACCTCACCAGGGGTAAGGTCCACGCCTCGGACTATTCCAACTGCTGCCGGACCATGCTCTTTGACATCCACAAGCTGCAGTGGGACGAGGACCTGTGCCGCCTGCTGGAGGTGCCCATGGACTGGCTGCCCCAGCCGGTGGAGAACAGCGGTCGGCTGGGCGTGGTGGCCCAGGGCGTGCCCCACCTGGAAAAGCTGGCGGGCCTTCCCATCTGCGGCGCGGCAGGGGACCAGCAGGCGGCCCTGTTCGGCCAGGGCTGCTTTGCGCCGGGCCAGCTGAAAAACACCTACGGCACCGGCTGCTTCACCCTGCTGAACACCGGGGCGCGGGCAGTGACCTCCAACAATGGCCTGCTCACCTGCGTGGGCTGGGGCCTGGGCGGAAAGACCACCTATGTGCTGGAGGGGAGCGTCTTCAACGCCGGGTCCTCCATCCAGTGGCTCCGGGACGAACTGGGCCTCATCCGGAGCGCCCACGAGACCGACCTGCTGGCGGAGACCGTCCCGGACAACGGCGGGGTCTACTTGGTCTCCGCCTTCACCGGGCTGGGCGCGCCCCACTGGGATATGTATGCCCGGGGGACCATCCAGGGCCTGACCCGGGGGACGACCAAGGCCCACATCTGCCGCGCGGCCCTGGAGGGCATCGCCTATCAGACCGCCGACCTCATCGGGGCCATGGAGAAGGATGCCGGGCAGAAGATCCCCGCCCTGCGGGTGGACGGCGGGGCCAGCGTCAGCGACTTCATGATGCAGTACCAGGCGGACCTGCTGGGGGTCCCGGTGGAGCGGCCCGCCGTGGTGGAGACCACGGCCTGGGGCGTGGCCTGTCTGGCGGGGCTGGGCATCGGCCTGTGGAGCGACCCGGCGGAGCTGTTGCGGGACCGGGCTCCGGCCAGGGTCTATCAGCCCAGGACCGACCGGTCCGGCGAGTACGCCAAATGGCGCAAGGCCCTGGAGCGGGCCAAGGCGTGGGAGGAAGGAGAGGATTGACATGACGGCCACCGAGCGTTTCTTACGGTATGTAACCTTTGACACCGAGTCCGATGCCGGATCGGAGACCGTGCCCTCCACGGAGAAGCAGAAGGCCCTGGGGGCCGCTTTGGTCCGGGAGCTGAAGGAGCTGGGGGCGGAGGATCCCCACATGGATGACCTGGGCTATGTCTACGCCTGGCTCCCGGCCACGGAGGGCCGGGAGGAGGACCCGGTGGTGGCTTTGATCTCCCACCTGGACACCGCGCCCAGAGTCCCCGGCAAGAACGTGAAGGCCCAGGTGGTCCGCTATGAGGGCGGGGACCTGGTGCTGAATCGGGCGCGGGGCATCGTCATGCACCCGGCGGATTTCCCGGACCTGCTGACCCAGGTGGGCCAGGACCTCATCGTCACCGACGGCACCACCCTCCTGGGGGCCGACGACAAGGCGGGCATCGCAGAGATCGTCACGGCTCTGGAGCTGCTTTTGCACCAGGGAACGCCCCATGGGCGGGTGGCGGTGTGCTTTACCCCCGACGAGGAGATCGGCCGGGGGGCCGACCACCTGGACCTGACCAAGTTGGGGGCAGAGTACGGCTACACCGTGGACGGCGGCCCCCTGGGCTGGCTGGAGTATGAAAACTTCAACGCCGCCTCGGCGGAGATCCTGTTCCACGGGGTGAGCATCCATCCCGGCGAGGGGAAGAACAAGCTGCGCAACGCCTGCCTGCTGGCGGCGGAGTTCATCGCCCTGATGCCTCCGGCGGAGACCCCGGCCCACACCGAGGGCTACGAGGGGTTCTACCACTTGTGCGCCATGTCCGGCGACGAGAGCGAGGCGCGGCTGGAATGGATCATCCGGGACCACGACCCGGACAAGTTCGAGGCCCGGAAGGCCTTCGTCCGCCGGGCCGGGGAGTACCTGAACGGGAAGTACGGCTCCGGCGTGGTGGAGGTCCGGCTGGAGGACTCCTATCGGAACATGAAGGAGCAGATCCTGCCTCACCCGGAGATCCTGGAGCGGGCCAGAACGGCCTTCCGCCGGGCCGGGGTGGAGCCGGTGGATGTGGCCATCCGGGGCGGCACGGACGGGGCCAAGCTGAGCTTCCTGGGGCTGCCCTGCCCGAACCTTTCCACGGGGGGCTTCCACTATCACGGGGTCCATGAATATATCCCCACGGCCTCCCTGGAGACCATGGCCCAGGTGCTGGTTTTCCTGCTGACAGAAAAAACTGAAAAATAAATCAAAAAAGTTTGAAAAAACTGTTGACAAACGGAAAGTCTTCGGTTATACTAATCATCGTTCCGCCGGTCAAGTGAAGCGGCGCGAACGATATGGCGGCATAGCTCAGTTGGCTAGAGCATTCGGTTCATACCCGGAGTGTCACTGGTTCGAATCCAGTTGCCGCTACCATCTCTCCTCGAAAGAGGAGAGATTTTGGCCCGTTGGTCAAGTGGTTAAGACACCGCCCTTTCACGGCGGTAACATGGG
>CAYNZG010000114.1:0-5164 GCA_964401525.1 uncultured Ruminiclostridium sp. | reverse complement strand
GTCATAGACCAGCCGCTGGGCCAGCAGAGCCTCCACCGCCTGGTCGGCCAGGCCGGACACGCCGCCGAACAGCTGGATGCCCGCCTGGGCCAGGGCGTTCTGTGCCCCGGGGCCGATGCCGCCGCAGATGAGGACATCCACCTGGTTGCCGTTCAGGAACCCGGCCAGAGCCCCGTGGCCCTGCCCGGCGGTGTCCACCACCTGGCTCTGGACCACCTTGCCCTGGTCCACATCATAGATCTTAAACTGCCGGGTGTGGCCAAAGTGCTGGAACACCAGGCCGTTTTCATAGGTCACTGCGATACGCATAGCGATTCCTTCTTTCTTCGGTCGAATGGTTTGGGGCGCGGAGGGACTGCCGCCGGGACAGACAGGGCCATGGCAGCGGGCGGAGCCGTCGCACAGGCGATAGGTCCCCCCGGAGATGACCAACCGCTTGCCGTTGACCAGGCTGTCCGCCACCTTCCAACGGGCGGACTCATAGATCTCGGTGACGGTGGTGCGGGAGACATCCATCCGGTCGGCGCACTGGCTGTGGGTCAGCTTTTCATAGTCCACCAGGCGCAGCGTCTCAAACTCGTCCACCGACAGGACCACCTCGTTGGCGCAGGGCACTCCGTCCGGGGTAAAGCCCGGGTACTCCGGCTCCTGACAGACCCGTCGGCATCGTCTCGGTCTCGGCATTTGGCTTCCTCCTTTTTCGTCATATGTCGATTATAAGCCATTCCAACGAAAAAGTATGTGATCTGGATCACAGAAGGAAACGGTTTGCGCCGCATCGCTGAGACGGGCAGTTCATGGGAATTTCCGAATATTTTATACAAATTTAAAAATTTGATGATTGTATTGTTCAAAATTTCGGGTTACACTACTTTTTTAAGATACCTCATCGAAAGGAAGACACCCTTCCATGAAAATTCTGATCCTGAGCGACAACACAGGCGAAGGCCACAACTCCTGTGCCAAGGCGATCAAGGAGTATTTCGAGCTGCAGGGGGATCTCTGCACCATGGTGGATTCCCTGCGGTTCATCTCCCAGTCGGTGTCCAACGCGGTATCCAAGGGCTTCACCTCCATGTACCGTCACCTGCCCGCCCTGTTCCGGAACGGCTATATCTACATGGAGAAGCACCCCGGGATGTTCCACGACCGGTCCCTGGTCTACCGCCTCCTGACCCTGGGCACAGAGCAGCTCTGGGACTATCTGCAGAAAAACCGATACGACGGCATCATCTGCGTGCATATGTTCCCCGCCCTGATGATCACCCATGTGAAAAAGGTCTATCCCCTGGATGTCCCCACCTGCTTCGTGGCCACGGATTACACCTGCAGTCCACTGGTGAAGGACAGTCAGCTGGATCGCTACTTCATCCCCCACACCGCGCTGACCTGGGATTTCGTCTGCGACAACATCCCCCGGGAGCATATCGTGGGCAGCGGCATCCCCGTGCGGCAAATGTTCTATCAGAGCATCCCCAAGGAGGAGGCCAAGGCAAAAGCCGCCGTGCCGCCCCAGCAGAAGCACCTGGTCATGATGGGCGGCAGCATGGGCTGCGGCCCCATCCTGAGCCTGACCAACCGGCTGGCCGCCCAGCTGGGGGACTGCCACCTGACCGTGGTCTGCGGCACCAACCAGAGCCTGCAGCGGCAGCTCCTGCGGAAATTCTCCGGCCAGAAGAACATCCACATCCGGGGCTACGTCCGGGACATGGCCACCCTGATGGACAGCGCGGACCTGTATCTCACCAAGCCCGGCGGCATCGGGGTCACCGAAGCCGCCCTGAAAAACCTGCCCATGCTCTTCATCAATGCTGTGGCAGGGTGCGAGGAGTACAACCGTCTCTACTTCACCCGCAACGGCGGAGCCAAGACGGCGGCCTCCCTGGATGAACTGGCCCGGCTGTGCCAGGAGCTGCTGCGCAACGATACCAAGCGCATCCAGATGGAGGAACAGCTCCGGGAGCTGCCCAAGGACAACGCCTCCCAGGTGATCTATCGCTACTACCACGACCAGGCGGCCCTGTCGTAAGGTCACCGCCCCAGCCGGACCTGAAAGAGACCGTGGTGGCTGCAGCAGGCATACAGCCGCCCGGAGCCCATCCGGGGGAACCGCAGCCCGTAGGCCTGCTCCGGATAAGTCCGCTGCAGGAGGACACGGTCGGCGGTCATATAGGCGAAAAAGCAGATGAAATGGGCCTTGGTCATGGGATGGTCCAGGGTGAGATACCAGTCGTTCTCCACCCTCTCCACCCGGATGCTGTGGTCCTCGTCCGTCTCCTCCGGCGACAGGGGCGGCAGGTCCACCCCGCAGCAGTGGAAGGCCCCCTCCCCCATGGCATGGATCACATTGCCGCAGACGGGACAGAGGTAGAATTTGCTCCACAGCATGTTCCCGGCCCGGTTCCCGTTGGTCCGGCAGTCCCCGGTGAGCAGCTCCGCCACGGAGACCCCCAGGGCCTGGGCCAGCGGCTCCAGCAGGGTCACGTCCGGCAGCCCCTTCCCCGTCTCCCATTTGCTCACCGTCTTGTCGCTGACCAGCACCCGCTCGGCCAGCGCCTTCTGGGTCAGCTCCTTCTTCTCTCGCAGGGCCTTGATGGCAGCCCCGGTGACATAGCGTTCCATAGACGCACCTCCGCTAAGGTTCTGTGCCCATTGTACCGTCAGTCCCGTTCCCCGGCAACTTACGGTCCGTAGAGCGGGTATATCTCCACAAAAGTCACCGATCCTTTCAACGCTATCTTTGTGCATCTTCTCTGTTTTTTAAAAAAGTTGCAAAACAGCTTGACAAAACGCAGTCGAAGAGAGTAGGGTAATAAACGAAAATTGAACATGATCTTCAGGGCAGGGTGCAAGTCCCTACCGGCGGTAAAGCCCGCGAGCCGAAAGGCATGATCCCGGTGAGATTCCGGAGCCGACAGTAACAGTCTGGATGGGAGAAGATTTGACACGACAAGTATCGCAGGATATCCTGCGTCTGTTTGCTGTACTCACTTTGCTCTGGAATGAACATTCCAGAGCTTTTTTGTTGGCAGACAGGCGGAGTCTACCTGTGCTGTTCGAATGTGCTCTGAAACCGGTTCAGAGCGCATTTTTTGTTGTACGGAGGTGGCATCATGCAGGATCAGGAGTATATGCAGCGGGCCCTTCGCCTGGCGGAGCTGGGCTGGGGATGGACCAACCCCAACCCCATGGTGGGCGCCGTCCTGGTGAAGGACGGGCGGATCATCGGGGAGGGCTATCACGCCCGGTGCGGTGAGCTCCACGCGGAGCGGGCCGCCCTGGCCAGCTGCACCGAGGATCCCAGCGGTGCCACCCTCTACGTCACCTTAGAGCCCTGCTGCCACCAGGGCCGCCAGCCCCCCTGCACGGACGCCATCCTGGAAGCGGGTATCTCCCGGGTGGTGGTCGGTTCCGGTGACCCGAACCCCCAGGTGGCCGGAAAAGGCCTGGACCTCCTCCGTGCCCACGGGGTCCAGGTCACAGAGCAGGTCTGCGCCAAGGCCTGTCAGGCTCTGAACGACGTGTTCTTTCACTACATCCGCACCGGCACCCCCTATGTGGTGCTGAAATACGCCATGACCCTGGACGGCAAGCTTGCCGCCTACACCGGGCAGTCCCAGTGGATCACCGGGAAGGAAGCCCGCCGCCATGTGCACCGGCAGCGGGGCCGCTTCCGGGCCATCCTGGTAGGCGTGGGCACGGTCCTTGCCGACGACCCCCGCCTCACCTGCCGCCTGGACGGCGGCCGGGATCCCCTCCGGGTGATCTGCGACACCCACCTGCGCACCCCCCTCACTGCTCAGGTGGTCCGGACCGCCCGGGAGGTCCCCACCCTCCTTGCCACCTGCGAGACCGACCCGGCCAGACGCAAGCCCTATGAGGACCTGGGCTGTCAGGTGTGGGTCCTCCCCGTCCGGGACGGCAGGGTGGACCTGGCCGCACTCATGGACCGGCTGGGCCGGGCGGGCATCGACTCCGTCCTCATCGAGGGCGGTGCCCAGCTCCACTGGGCCGCTCTGGAGGCCGGACTGGTCCACAAGGTCCAGGCGTACATCGCCCCCAAGCTGCTGGGCGGCAGCGCTGCCCCCTCCCCCGTGGGCGGCCGGGGCTTCCCCCACCCGGACCGGGCGGTCCGGCTGAAATCCCCTGTCCTCACCCGACTGGGGGAAGATCTTCTCATGGAAAGCGAGGTCGAGACCTGATGTTTACCGGCATCGTGGAAGAGATGGGCACCCTCAAGAGCCTCCGCAAGGGTGCCAACAGCGCGGTCCTGGAGATCCAGGCCCAGGTGGTCCTGGAGGACATCCATATCGGGGACAGCATCGCCGTCAACGGCGTGTGCCTCACCGCCACCAGCTTCACCCCCACCAGCTTCACCGCCGATGTGATGCACGAGACCCTGGACCGCTCCTCCCTGGCCCAGCTCCGGCCGGGCAGCCGGGTGAATTTGGAGCGGGCCATGGCCGCCAACGGCCGCTTCGGTGGCCACATCGTGGCCGGGCATGTGGACGGCGTTGGGACCATCCTCCGCACCCGGCGGGATGACAACGCCATCTGGTACACCATCGGCGCGGGCCCCGAGGTCCTGCGCTATGTGGTGGAGAAGGGCTCCATCACCATCGATGGCATCAGCCTCACGGTGGCCGCAGTGACGGACACGGACTTCTCCCTCTCCGCCATCCCCCACACGGTAGCCGTCACCGTCCTCCGGGACCGCAAGCCCGGAGACCGCGTGAACCTGGAGACCGACATCATCGGAAAATACGTTGAAAAACTGCTGCCCGCCCGGCCCCCGGCCCCGCAGCAGACCACCTCCCCGATCACCCGGGAATTCCTGTCCCGGTATGGCTATTGAATCACGGAAAGGAGACCCCATCATGTTTCAGTTCAACACAGTCGAAGAGGCCCTGGAGGACCTGAAAAACGGCAAGATCATCCTCTGCACCGACGATCCCGACCGGGAAAACGAGGGCGACTTCATCTGCGCGGCAGAGTTCGCCACCACCGCCAACGTCAACTTCATGGCCACCCACGGCAAGGGCCTCATCTGCATGCCCATGTCCGAGGAATATGTCCGGAAGCTCCAGTTCCCCCAGATGGTCACCCGGAACACCGACAACCACGAGACCGCCTTCACTGTGTCCATCGACCATGTAGACACCAC
>CAYNZG010000113.1:0-5171 GCA_964401525.1 uncultured Ruminiclostridium sp. | reverse complement strand
CGGGGTTCTGCTCGGCATAGCCGTTGGCCTGGGCACCCCGGAGAGCCTCCTCGAAGGGGATGCCGTCCTGGACCATGCGGGTAAAGATATAGTTGGCGGTGCCGTTGAGGATACCGCAGATCTCCAGGATGTCGTTAGCGGCCATGCACTCGCTGAGGGGCCGCAGGATGGGGATGCCGCCGCCCACGCTGGCCTCGAAGAGGTACACTGCGTTGTGCTGGGCTGCCAGCTCCAGCAGACGGCGGCCGTGGGTGGCCACCAGCTCCTTGTTGGAGCTGACCACGCTCTTCCCGGCCTTCAGGGCGCGCTCGGTGAAGTCCAGCGCTGCGCCCATGCCGCCGATGGTCTCCACCACCACGTTGACCTCGGGGTCATTCTCGATGACGGAGAAATCCTTCACGAAGTAGTCTGCAAAGGGGCTGTCAGGAAAGTCCCGGACATCCAGGATGTATTTCAGGTCGACGAGGTCGTCGGCCTTGTTCTTCAGGCCGGCACCCTGGCCGGTGATGACCTCTGCCACACCGGAGCCCACAACGCCAAAGCCCAATACTGCTGCTTTTACCATAGGTTTATGCCTTTCTGTGATTCGTTTCACGAAAATTTGTTTCATTTAAAAATATGTCCGCTCAGCCGGCCAGGATCTCCGCCCGCAGGACGCCGTCCCCGCCGTTGATGTGCTCCAGCAATTCCTGGAGGGTCCCGCAGAGCCCGGAGGTCTCCACGTTGGCGGTCACCACGGCGCAGCCGTTGACCGGGATGCCCTGGTTGATGGTCAGGATATTTGCCCCGGAATCTGCAAAGAGGTTCAGGACTTGAGAGAGGATCCCCGGCTGATCCTTCAGCATCATCTGAAAGGTCACGATCCGGCCATGGAGCATATCCTGGAAGGGTCTGACTGCATCCTTATATTTATAGAATGCACTGCGGCTGATCCCGGTATCTCGGACTGCCTGGTTCACGGTCTCTGCCTCACCGGTGTCCAGAAGGCGGCGGGCCTCCACTACCTTCCGAAAGATTTCCGGCAGCGCGTCCGCATCCACAATATAATAGTTCGGTGCCTTTGCCATGGTTCTCCTCCGTCCTTATTTCGCGGTCATTTGTTCTTGCAACGTGTAACATTCTACCACATCTGTCCCCGTATGGCAACAAAAAGTATTTGTCTGAGCGACAGTTTTCTTTCGAATACGGACGAAATTTTTGACATTTCATCAGAATTCGCTCCGGGAGGAAAGGAACGGACCCCGAAATTCGGGGTCCGTTCCGCTGCGCACCGCGCAGGATCATTCAGTTGGTGGAGTCTCGGCCGGGGGCGTTTCCGGTGCGGGCGTCTCTCCGCCAGTGGTCTCGCCGCCTTCGCCGCCGGTGGTCTCGCCGCCTTCCCCGCCTTCGTTGGTGGTGGGCGTCTCGGTCACCGTGATCCGATGGACCGTGCAGGTCTTGCTGGGCACATCGTCCTCGAAGAAATACTGGGTGGTCAGGTGACCGCCGCAGGCCGGGCCGGGCAGGCAGCCGCTCACCGAGCAGACGGTGATGGCCTTCATCTGGCTCTGGTCAGGCTGGGTGAATTCCTTATAGGGCAGGCCGCTGTGGACCTTTTCCATGACCTGTCTCCACAGGGCGGTGGAGGGGTTGCTCAGGCCGGAGGCCAACCGTTCCTGCTGGTCGTAGCCGGTCCAGACCACTGCCGTGTAGTACGGCGTGTACCCGGCGAACCACAGGTCCTTACGGGAGGTAGTGGTACCGGTCTTACCGGCGATATCCTGGCCGTTGAAGTTGGCTCTCGTGCCCGTGGCCCCGGAAGGACCGGTCACGACATCCTGAAGCATCTGGTTCATATAGTAGCAGGTGCGCTCGGACAGTGCGTTCTCATCCACCACCTGGGTATTGTCCAGGACCACCGTGTCGTCGCTCTTGCGCAGGACCATGGAGTAGAGACGCGGCTCCTTATAGGTGCCCATTCTGGGGAAAACGGAGTAGGCCGCTGCCATCTCGTAGGTGCTGACACCGTCCGTCAAGCCACCCAGCGCCAGCTGCGCCTTGCCGATATCGCTGTAGTTCTGGCCCTTGATGTTCCGGGATTCCACCAGAGAGGTGACCCGGAAGCGATCCCGCATGAACTCATAGCTGGTCTGGGCACCCACATCCTCCAGGACCTTGACGGCCACGGTGTTGATGGATTCCCGGACAGCCTTGGCCACGGAGACCGTGCCCTGATACTTGCCGGTGGCGTTCTTGGGCCAGCCTTCCTCATCGGGGCTGTCCACATAGGTGGAGCTGGGGGTGATATAGCCCAGCTCAATAGCGGGCGCATAGACAGCCAGAGGCTTGATGGAAGAGCCCGGCGGCCGGATACTGTCGGTGGCGCGGTTCCAGCCGCGGCTGGTGGTCTTTTGTCCCACGCCGCCGGCCAAGGCCACAACATCGCCGCTCTCGTTGTCGATGACGGTGATGGCGGACTGCAGAAGCTGCCCGGAGGCAGAAGTATAGTTCAGGCTCTCCCGGTTGTTGTAGATCTCGTCCACCGCCGCCTGGACCGCAGGATTCATGCAGGTGTAGATCTCAAAGCCGCCGGAGAAGAGCTGAGTCTTGGCGTACTCCTCAGACCAGTCATAGGTGGCCTGGAGGTCTGTCAGGACCTGGTCGATGACCGCGTCCTCATACCAGGTGTAGACCGTGGAGTTGGCCTCGGTGTCCTTACCGTTGTCGAAGTTCAGTTCCTCGGCCACGGCTGTGTCATGCTCTTCCTGGGTGATATAGTCCTGGTCCAGCATGGCATCCAGGATCAACTCCTGGCGCTGCTTGTTGAAGTCCCGGGAGGTGGTCACCTCGCCGGTCTCGTCGTTGACGATCTCCAGGTGGCCCAGGGGGTCATACTTGGAGGGGTTGTTGGTGATGCCGACCAGGCTGGCGCACTCGGCCAGGCTCAGTTCGGAGACGTGCTTACCGAAATATTTATAGGAAGCCGTATACACGCCGTTGCATCGCTGGCCCAGGTAGATATAGTTCAGATACCACTCCAGGATATCCTCCTTGGAATAGTTCTTTTCAAACTCCAGGGCACGGAAGATCTCGGTGATCTTTCGCTTGACGGTCACGTCGTCCTCGGTGGTGATGTTCTTGATGAGCTGCTGGGTCAGGGTCGAGCCGCCCTGGATGTCCGAGCCGGTGAACATACAGAGGATGGCCTTGGTGGTGCGGATCCAGTCCACACCGTGGTGGTCGTAGAACCGCTTGTCCTCGATGGCCACGGCTGCGTTGAGCAGGTCCTCGGGCATGTCGTCGATGGTGACCCAGACGCGGTTCTCCTCGCCGTACAGGTCCTGCATCTTGACATAGTTCCCGGTATCCAGGTCCCGGTAAAGCAAGGTAGAGGTCAGGTTGGGGTTGACCTCATCCAGCTGCAAGTCGGCCTCAGGCAGGATCACATTTTTAATGTAGGCAGCCGCCATGCAGGCCAGCATCGCCATGGTAATGACGAAAATGAGGACGACCGTCATCACGACTCGGAAACCGCTGCCGCGCTTCTTCTGTTTTCGCTTGGTCCTCGTATTTCGTCTTTCTCGCTTGTGTTCCAAATTGACACCTCCGCTATCCTTAGGTAAAGGGGAAGACCCTTGTGATATCAGGGTTTCTTTGGGCTGTTTCAAAAACAATATGCCTATTTTATGTATTATACCACACCTTTTTCATTTGTCTATCCGTGAATTCGCAGGTTTTACAGAAACTTCATGGAAAGTTTTCTTCCCTGCGCTCTTGCAATTTGCCTCGCTACGGAGTAAAATAGGGACAGATAAAAAAAGGAGCGAAACCCATGAGCGAAGAATACGGCGCAAACTTTATCACCGTGACCGACGACGAAGGAAACGAATTCGAGCTGGAGCACCTGGACACCATCGAGTTCAACGGCAACACCTACCTGGCCTTTTTCCCCGCTGTCAGCGAGGGCGAGGAGGACAGCGACGAAGAAGAGCTGGGCCTCATCCTGATGAAAGTCGTGCAGGAAAACGGAGAAGAGATCCTCTCCACCCTGGACAGCGACGAAGAGACCGAAGCGGTCTACAACGAATTTATGAAGACCCTCTTCGAGGACGAAGAGGAAGAGTGAGTTTTCCTCGACCATAGAAAACATAACGCCCTGCTCGGTGCGTGATCGGACCCTTTTAAACCCACATTTCTCAAACGGGACGCTGACTCGCTGTGTGAATTGCAGGCCTCCCGACCTCCGGTTGGAAGTTGGAAGCAGAGAAACACAGCGGAGGCAACCCACCTGCCATTCTGTGCAGGTTTTAATTGGGTCCACACGGCCAGAGCGGGGCATTTTATTTTGGATGATTTTTGATAAATTTTTCTCAAAAATCCTGCGATGCGCACGAAATCGCCAAAAAGAAGGAAACGACCTTCCGCTGCCCGGAAAAGCCGCCAGCGGAAGGTTTTTTTGCACTTCCCCCTCTCGTCCCCGTTCTTTTTGATGCAGTTTGACCGAGGTTATTCCATTTTCCCAAAGAAAAACATCCAAGAAAATGCGTCAAGTGTTTAATATTACCAAAAATGGACCCTGATTCTTGTTGCATATTTTCATGGGATAAGAACTTGCCAGTATCCCTTTTCAATGTTATACTAAACGCGTGGACAGTTTAGCCAAATATTTTGGATAAACAGCATAGACCACATAGTTATTTTGAGTAATTTTTGGAAAGGATGCGATCCCTCATGATTAAAGATTTTGGTTTCATCATTCCTCAGAACTGCCAGTTCGGTGTTGGCGCACTGAAGAAGCTGCCCGACTTCCTGAAGGCTGCTGGCTCTGACAACGTTATGCTGATCTCCGACCGTGGCCTGGAGGCTATCGGTGTCGTGGATAAGGTCCGCGAGATCATCAAGGGTGCTGACCTGAAGTACGCTGAGTACCTGGACGTTCTGCCCAACCCCACCACCGACATCGTTGACGAGTGCGCTGCTCAGTACAAGGCTGCTGGCTGCACCGCTATCATCGCTCTGGGCGGCGGTTCCCCCATGGACGTTGCTAAGGCTGTCGGCGTCGTTGCTAAGTTCGGCGGCACCATCGGCGACTACGAAGGCGTCGGCAAGGTTCCCGGCCCCATCGACACCCTGATCGCTGTTCCCACCACCGCAGGTACCGGCTCCGAAGTTACCGTCGCTGCCGTTATCAC
>CAYNZG010000112.1:0-5198 GCA_964401525.1 uncultured Ruminiclostridium sp. | reverse complement strand
CATGGGCTCCACGGTCTTTTTGCTTGCGATTACACCAGCTCGGCCAGCTCCTGGACCAGGCGATCGGTCTCTGTCCAACCGATGCAGGGGTCGGTGATGGACTTGCCATACACGCCCTCGCCGATCTTCTGGTTGCCCTCCTCCAGGTAGGACTCGATCATGAAGCCCTTGACCATGGAGTGGATCTCCTTGGAGTGGCGGCAGGAGTGGAGGACCTCCTTGCAGATGCGGGGCTGCTCCCAGAACTTCTTGGCGGAGTTGGAGTGGTTGGCATCCACCACCAGAGCGATGTTCTCCAGGCCCTTGGCTGTGTAGGCGTTGTACAGGTGCTCTAACTCCTCAAAGTGATAGTTGGGGATGGCCTCGCCGTGGCGGTTCACATAGCCCCGGAGGATGGCGTGGGCCAGCTCGTTGCCGGCGGTCTCCACCTCCCAGCCACGATAGATGAAGGTGTGCTGGTGCTGGGCGGCCAGGATGGAGTTGAGCATCACGGAGATGTCGCCGCTGGTAGGGTTCTTCATGCCCACGGGCACGGCGATGCCGCTGGCGGTCAGGCGGTGCTCCTGGTTCTCCACGCTGCGGGCACCCACGGCCACATAGGCCAGCAGGTCGGACAGGTAGCGGTAGTTATCCGGGTAGAGCATCTCATCGGCAGTGGAGAGGCCAGTCTCTGCCAGCACGTTGGTGTGCAGGCGGCGGATGGCGATGACACCCTCCAGCATATCGGCTTCCTTCTCCGGGTCGGGCTGGTGGAGCAGGCCCTTGTATCCCTCGCCGGTGGTCCGGGGCTTATTGGTGTATACCCGGGGGATCAGCAGGAGTTTGTCGGCCACCTTCTCCTGGAGGCGGGCCAGGCGGCTGCAATACTCCAGCACCGCGTCCTCCCGGTCTGCCGAGCAGGGTCCGATGACCAAGACCTTCTTGTCGCTGGCCCCGGTGAAGACCTGGGCGATCTCCTCGTCCCGGGCGATCTTGATCCGGGCCAGTTCGTCGGTAAGGGGGTACTCCTCCTTGATCTGCTTGGGGACGGGCAGCTTCCGCTTGAAATGCATGTTTCTCATATCGTAAAACCTCACAGTCATGGTTCAAATTCTATGGTATACTTTAACACTTTAAAGGTTGATTTGCAACCCCCAAATTGCACTTTTTTGACTTTGTCCCCCACAGATGCTATGATAGAAGTGAAAAAACACACCCTGTCAGGAGGGATCCTATGAAAAGTACCATCGCAAACGCCATCCGCCTCAGCGGAAACCCCATCGCCGTCTATCGGAGCGACACCCGCCCCGCCGATGCCCTGTCTCTGGAGAAAGCCGTTTCCGGCTGCATGATCCCCCTGCTGACTGTAGCCGCCCGGGGAAAGACCGTGGCCCTGTCCCGGGAGGACGTGGGCTGCCAGGGCGGCAAGGCGGGCCTGGGGCTGGATCGGTTCCAGCCCGGTTTCATCGAGCATCTCCTCTCCACGGGGAAGGGCGCTATCCCCGGCATGGGCTACAAGGCCAACGCCGACCTGGCCTGGACCTATGCAGACGGGCTGCCCAGCAGCCCCAGTCCGGCCTATGTGGTCCTGCGGCCCTTGGATGCCGTGCCGGAGACCGCAGAGCCGGAAGCCGTGGTCTTCCTGGTGAACGCCGACCAGCTCTCCGCCCTGGCCACTCTGGCCAACTTCGATTCTCCCCTGCAGAACAACGTGCAGCTCCTCTTTGGCGCAGGCTGCGCCCAGAGCCTGCTGTACAGTCTGGCAGCCCAGGCTGCCGACAGCAAGACCTGCTACATCGGCCTCACCGATCCTTCCGCCCGGGTCCATCTGGACAAGGACCTGCTCTCCTTCTCCATCCCCTATGGGCGGTTCCAGGAGCTGGAAGCTCAGGTCCCCCACAGCTTCCTGCAAAAGGAGACCTGGGCCAAGCTGGCCGAGCGCATCCAACGAACCCAAAAGGAGGCGATCCTTTGACACCTGACTTCATTTTAAAGGGCACCATCTGCTACAGCCGCAGTCAGACCGAGCTGGTGGTCCGGCCCGAGGCTTATGTGGTCTGCGTGGACGGTCGCTCCCAGGGGGTCTATGAGACTCTGCCCCCGGACTGGCGCGACTTTCCGGTCACCGACTTTGGGGACCAACTCATCCTGCCGGGCCTCATCGACCTCCACGCCCATGCCCCTCAGTATCCCTATCGGGGCACCGGCATGGACCTGGAGCTGCTGGACTGGCTCCAGACCTACGCCTTCCCGGAGGAAGCCAAATACCGGGACCTGACCTATGCTGAGACGGCCTATCGGCAGTTCGTAGACGACCTCACCCGCAGCGCCACCACCCGGGCCTGCCTGTTCGCCACCCGCCATCGGGAGGCCACCACCCTGCTCATGGACCTGTTGGAAGAGAGCGGCCTGGTGACCTATGTAGGTAAGGTGAACATGGACCGGGATGCCCCGGAGGACCTGCGGGAGCCCTCCGCCCAGGCCTCCATCCGGGAGACCCGCCGCTGGCTGGAGGAGATCCGCGGCCGCTATCAGCGGACCCGCCCCATCCTCACCCCCCGCTTCCTACCCTCCTGCACGGACCCGCTGCTGGAAGCTCTGGGAGACCTGCAGCAGGAGCAGGACCTGCCTCTGCAATCCCACCTGTCGGAAAATCCCCTGGAGATCCAACTGGTCCGGGAACTGGCCCCCCAGTCCAAGCACTACGGGGATGCCTACGACCGGATGGGCCTCCTAGGCCGGAACGCCAGGGGGGACCACTTCCCCACCATCATGGCCCACTGCGTCTGGTCCTCCCCGGAGGAGCTCGCCCTGCTGAAGGCCAACGGGGTGTTCGTGGCCCACTGCCCGGCCTCCAACACCAATGTGGCCTCGGGCATCGCGCCCATGCGGTCCTATCTGGATGCCGGGCTGGCCCTGGGCCTGGCCAGCGACGTGGCGGGCGGGCACACCCTCTCCCTGTTCCGGGCCATGACCGATGCCATCCAGGTCTCCAAGCTCTACTGGCGGCTGGTGGATGAGACCGCCGCCCCCCTCACCTTCCCGGAGGCCTTCTATCTGGCCACCAAGGGCGGCGGGGCCTTCTTCGGCCAGGTGGGCAGCTTCGAGCCGGGATACGAGTTCGACGCGGTGGTCTTAGACGACAGCCGTCTGCCCACCACCCTCTCCCTGGACGGTCCCCAGCGGCTGGAGCGGGCAGCCTACCTTTCCTTAGACCTGCTGGGCCTGACGGCCAAATATGTGGCGGGACACCGCCTGTTCTGATGAAAAAAGCTCCCGAATGGCACGCCATTCGGGAGCTTTTGCTTTGGACAGAGATCTCAGGACTTGCCGTGCTTCCGGCGATAATAGAACTCAGCGGAAGCAGTGAAGAGCACGTCGGAGGAGGAGTTCAGGGCGGTCTCGCAGGAGTCCTGGATGACACCGATGATGAACCCGGTGCCCACCACCTGCATGGCCACGTCGTTGGGGATGCCAAACAGGCTGCAGGCCATGGGGATCAGCAGCAGGGAGCCGCCGGCTACGCCGGAGGCTCCGCAGGCGGAGATGGCGGAGATCAGGCTCAGCAGCAGGGCCGTGGGGAAGTCCACCGAAATGCCCAGGGTGTTGGCGGCGGCCAGGGTCAGCACGGAGATGGTGATGGAGGCACCGGCCATGTTGATGGTGGCACCCAGGGGGATAGAGACGGAATACTTGTCCTCATCCAGGCCCAGCTTCTCGCACAGGGACATATTCACGGGGATGTTGGCGGCGGAGCTGCGGGTGAAGAAGGCCATGACACCGCTCTCCTTCAGGCAGGTCAGCACCAGTGGATAGGGGTTCTTCCGGGTGCAGAGGAAGACGATGATGGGGTTCATCACCAGCGCCACAAAGAACATGCAGCCCACCAGCACGGCGATGATGTGGAGGTAGGACTGGAAGGCACTCAGGCCGGTGGTGGAGACGGTGTTGAACACCAGGCCCATGATGCCGAAGGGGGCGCAGCTGATGACCCAGCGGATGGCCATAGACAGCGCATCGGAGACGTTGGCCAGCACATCCTTGGTGTTTTCCGAGGCCTTCCGCAGGGCCAGACCCAGGATGACCGCCCAGACCAGCACGCCGATGAAGTTGGCATTCACCATGGAGCCGATGGGGTTGGCCACGGCATTCATGAGCAGGTTCTTCAGGACCTCGGCGATGCCGCCGGGAGGGGTCAGCTCAGAGGCGGTCTCCGCAAAGACCAGGGTGGAGGGGAACAGGAAGCTGGCCACCACACCAGCCAGGGCTGCCAGGAAGGTGCCCAGCAGGTAGAGGAGGATAACGGTCTTCATGTTGGTGCTCTTGCCCTCCTGGTGGTGGGCCAGCGAGCTCATGACCAGGAAAAAGACCAGCACAGGGGCCAAGGCCTTCAGCGCACCCACGAAGAGGTCGCCTAAAACGGAGATGACCTGCGCCTGGGGCAGGACCACGCCCAGGATCGCGCCCAGGATCAGACCGACCACGATCCGCTTCACCAGGCTGATGTCATTCCATGCATTCCAAAGTTTTTGCAAAATGATCTTCCTTTCGATTCGGTTCTCCCGCACGTTTGTCGCCCAGGGGCGGCCACAAGCGCGCGAGCATTCATTATAAAGACTTTTGTCTCTTTTGGGAAGACGGTTTTCTCTTTTGTAACTATTTGTTTCGTTTCTAATATTTTATTCCACAAAATGTTGCCAGAACTTTCCTGTTTCGTCCGGCATAGACTGGAATACTCCCCACGGAAGGAGGTGAGACCATGCATTCCTGCTGCCAAGAGCCCTCTGTGACCCTGAACGCCTGCGTGAAGGAGGTCTGCCCCTGCCACCTCATCGTCTGCGACCTCTGCCAGGACCAGGAGATCTTCGTCCACACCGCGCAGGCCTGCTGCTTCCGGGTGGGAGACCGGGTCTGCATCGAATACAACGGGGCCATGACCCGGAGCCTGCCCCCGCAGATCACCGCCGACAGCATCTGCAAGCTCTGCGGCTGCTGACCATAGGCCCGCCCCGGCGGGCCTACATAGCCCTCAGGAGCTTGGTCGAATCTCATCGACCCTTCCCGCAGGGTATCGACCACGATCCCGCGCGCCCAGCCGGTGGGCGCGCCATGGACAGCCTACCGACTCCCTGCCGCAGGCACGATGGCGAGACCTGACCTGCTACCGGCACAGGTCCCAACCTACCTCAACGGGGTCCAGGGGCGAAGCCCCGGCGCTC
>CAYNZG010000111.1:0-5199 GCA_964401525.1 uncultured Ruminiclostridium sp. | reverse complement strand
CGGCGGCCTTCATGAGCTCCCGCACGCCCATGTGGGCGGCGGCGGACATCTCAAAGAAGGGCAGACCCAGGGCCTCCACATGGGCCTTGAGCTTTTCCAGCAGGGTGCGGTCCTCTAAGATATCCACTTTATTGGCGGCCACCAGCATCTTGCGGCTGGCCAGCTCAGGGGAGTACTCCTTCAGCTCGGCGCAGATGGCCTCGAAGTCCTCCACGGGGTCCCGGCCCTCGCAGCCGGACACGTCCACCACATGGATGAGCAGGCGGCAGCGGTCGATGTGGCGCAGGAAGTCGTGGCCCAGACCGGCCCCTTCCGCTGCGCCCTCGATGATGCCGGGGATGTCGGCCATGACGAAGGACACGCCGTCCTCCACGAAGACCACGCCCAGGTTGGGGAAGAGGGTGGTGAAGTGGTAGTTGGCGATCTTGGGCCGGGCCTTGGTGGCCACGGACAGGAGGGTGGACTTGCCCACGTTGGGGAAGCCCACGAGGCCCACGTCAGCCAGGAGCTTCAGCTCCAGCAGGACGTTCCGCTCCTTGCCGGGGAGACCGGCCTTGGCGAACTGGGGGGTCTGGCGGGTGGCGGTGGCGAAGTGCTTGTTGCCCCAGCCGCCGTTGCCGCCCCGGCAGAGGACGAAGGGCTCATCCCCGGACATGTCCTGGATGATCTCGTTGGTCTCCACGTCCCGGACCACGGTGCCCCGGGGGACCTTGATGATGAGGGGAGCGCCGTTCTTGCCGGTGCACAGCTTGCCCGCGCCGTTGCCGCCGTTTTCGGCCACATACTTGCGCTTGTAGCGGAAGTCCATCAGGGTGGACATCCGGTCGTCCACCTGGAGGATCACGTCGCCGCCCCGGCCGCCGTCGCCGCCGTCAGGCCCGCCGTTGGCGATATACTTTTCCCGGTGGAAGGCCACCGCGCCGTTGCCGCCTGCGCCGGACCGGACCAGGATGCGGGCGGTATCAATGAATGTGTTTGCCATTTTTATACCTCTCGATCTACAGGTAGAACATTGCAAAAGTCTAATTTGAAAAAGGCCCCGAACGGTGATCCGTTCGAGGCCTTAGGATTCGCGTTATGCAGGGATTACTCTGCAACGGCCTCCACGATGGAGACCTTCTTGCGGTCCTTACCCATCCGCTCAAACTTGACGCGGCCGTCCTTCAGAGCAAACAGGGTGTCGTCCTTGCCGATGCCCACGTTGGTGCCGGGATGAATGTGGGTACCGCGCTGACGGACCAGGATGTTGCCGGCCAGAACGAACTGACCATCGCCGCGCTTGACGCCCAGGCGCTGAGCCATAGAGTCACGGCCGTTACGGGTGGAGCCAACGCCCTTCTTATGTGCGAAGAACTGAAGTCCGATATGAAGCATAGGTTACACCTCCATGACAGTAATGTTTTCAGGATATTCCTCCTGCAGCTGAACGAAGTAGACCATCATGGATGCCAGAAGCGTCTGGCAGACCTGATCGGCCTCTCCCTCCAGGTTGCGGGGGAGCTTAAGGGAAATGGAAGCATCCTTTTCGCTGACCTTCACGGCGGCCTCCAGCCCGAGCACGTCGTTGACGGCGCACTCCACGAGGCGGACGGCACTGGTGACGGCGGCGCAGAGGATATCCTCCCCGGAGTCGGCCAGACCGCTGTGCCCCTTTACGGTAAAGGAGACGATGCGGCTGCCGTCAGTTGCAAAGGATGCGGTTGTCATTAAGCGTTGATCTTCTTGATCTCGACCTTGGTGTAGGGCTGACGATGACCCTGACGCAGGCGGTAGCCCTTCTTGGGCTTGTACTTGAAGACGACGACCTTCTTGCCCTTGCCGTTCTTCACCACGGAAGCGTCAACGGAAGCGCCTTCCACCACGGGAGCGCCGAACTTGGGCTCGTCACCCAGGATAGCCAGGACCTTGTCGAACTTGATCTCGTCGCCAGCTTCGTTGTTCAGCTTCTCGATGAACAGAACGTCACCTTCTGCGACCTTGTACTGCTTACCACCAGTCTCGATGATTGCATGCATGCTTTGTGCACCTCTTTCCTTAATTACGGGCTCGCTGTCGGGGGCGGGACCGGGACTGACATGGTCGCAGTCCACTTATCACCCATTCAAAGCGGCTCTGAAATTATAACAGTGGACAGGCCAAAAGTCAAGGGATTTGGCCCGCTATCTTTATTTTTTTGAAAAAATGATCACAATGGAAGGCTGCTTCCGGCTCACAGGAGAGCCAGCCGCCCCAGATACCAGCCGGTGACACCGCCCTTTTTCACCAGGGCACCCTGGCTGGTCTGCCGCAGGAGGGACAGGTGATCCCCCGCCCGGACGGGCAGGTGGTAGTTGGTGGTGTCCCGGCAGGTGACCCCCTGGGGGCCCTCCTGGAGGAAGTCCGTGGGGACCTCCAGCACCCGGCCTGTCTCCAGATGGAGGCAGGAGGAGAACTCCGGGCCGTGCTCCAGCACCTCCACCTGGCTATGGCCCCAGCGGATGTTCACCGGGTCAGGGGAGGGGGTCTGGTCATCCAAGGCCCGGCAGACGGGCAGGCCGTCGTAGGAGAACCAGGTGAAGGCCTCGCCGGGAGTCCGGGGCAGGACCAGGGCGTTGAGCTGGCCGTCCTCCTTCAGGGTGCAGCCCCCGTCGATGGAGACGATGTGCCGGTCCGGGAGGACCAGCGGGTCGGCGTCGGGGATATCCGGGTGGTAGAGGGGCACGGGCCAGTGGCCCACGATGACCCACCGGCGGAAGCTGTGCCCCTGGCCCAGGAAATCGTCGTTTTTCATGCAGCTCCAGGCATCCAGCTCCTCCAGCCGGTCCTCCCGGGGCACGCCCCCGTGGACGAAGAGGTAGTCCTCATGAAGAAGGATAGTGGGCAGGCTCCGCAGGAAGGCCAGCTCCTCGGGGAAGGCCTCTTCGATGGCCCGGCGGGCGGCGGGGAAGTCCTTCACGTCCTCCACCGGACAGCCTAACTGATGGGCCATGGCCACCCAGGCCGAGCGTTCGCCCCAGAAGGCCCCGTACTGGGCGGCGATGTGGTCGGGCCAGAGGCCGCTGAGGAAGCCGTGGGGGGTGATGTCGCAGTTGCCCATGACGAAGTGGACCGTGTGGGTCCTGGCCAGGTCCATGAGGTAGCGCAGGGTGTCCAGGCTGCCGGTGGATTTCTCCAGGATGTCCCCAAGGACGATGAGGATATCGTCAGCAGAAAAGCCTGCCCGGTGGAGCAGGCCTTTCAGATAGGGCAGGTTGCCGTGGATGTCGCTGATGACGAGGGTCCGCCGGTCTCCGGGCAGAGAGACCGGGCGGACGATGGCGGGACCGAGCATTCTCACTTCACCTGGGCGGCCAGGGCGATCCAGCCGTTCTTTTCCAGGCGGCGGATGACGTGGAGGCCGTTTGCTTCCAGGGCGGCGGCGACCTCATCACCCCGCTTGTCGATGATGCCGGAGCACACGAAGGTGCCGCCCTCGGCCAGCAGGTGGGGGACCACCGGGGCCAGGGGGATGATGACGTCGGCCACGATGTTGGCCAGCACCAGGGGGGATTTGAGCGCCTTCAGCTCGGCCACCAGGGACTGATCGGCGATGACGTTGCCCGCCAGGAAGCGGCAGCGGTCCTTGCCGATGCCGTTCAGGGCGGCGTTTTCATAGGCCACGTCCACGGCCTTGGGGTCGATGTCCACGCCGGTGGCGTGGCTGGCCCCCAGGCGCAGGGCGGCGATGGCCAGGATGCCGCTGCCGCAGCCCAGGTCCAGGACGGGGCGGCCGGGGACCACATAGTCCTCGATGCCCTCCAGGCAGAGCTGGGTGGAGGCGTGGGAGCCGGTGCCGAAGGTCAGGCCGGGGTTCATGAGCAGGGTGGTGCAGCCCTCGGGGACCTGGGCGGTGTCCCGCTCCCACTCGGGGATGATGTAGAGCTTCTTGCCGATGGCCAGGGGCCGATAGTATTTCTGCCAGCTGTGGGCCCAGTCGTACTCCCGGAGCCGCACGGAGGTATAAGGCAGGTCAACGCCCTGAAGATACTGCTTGAGCTGCTTCTGCCCGTCCTCGTCGTCGGTGACGTAGAACTTGATGCGGGAGACGCCCTTCATCTGCTCCATGAGCTCGTCGTCCACATAGTCCCAATACTGGCGGTTCTCTTCCAGGAAGGTGCGGAATTCCTCCTCCTCCTCTACGGCAAGGCCGGGAACGCCGTTGGCGATGAGGGTGGCGCTGATCACGTCCAGCTCCTCGGACTTGGCGTTCAGGATGATCTCAAGCCACATGCTGTCCATAGTGTATGCCTCCTTTGTATAGATGGGGTCGGGGCCGCGGGAGCCGCCCGCGGGAAAGAATAGGAAGAAAACACCGGCCTTGCAGTGCAAGGCCGGTGTTGAACGGATCGATCAGATCGTGGCCGGAGATCAGATGTCTCTGGTCCACAGGGAAGCCATGGAGGGGCCGCCGCCGACGCACAGGGAAGCGCCGCCGATGGTGGTGCCCTGACGCTGCATCTCGTGGATCATGGAGACGATGATACGCAGGCCGGTGCAGCCGATGGGGTGACCCAGGGAGATGCCGGAGCCGTTGACGTTGGTCTTGGACAGGTCAACAGTCCAGTTGTGCTCTTCCTTCAGCTTGCGGCCGACACCCAGGAACTGAGCGGCGAATGCCTCGTTGATCTCCCAGTAGTCCACGTCGTCGAAGGACAGGCCGGTGCCCTTCAGGCACTTGGGGATAGCGTAAGCGGGACCGATGCCCATGTACTTGGGCTCGACACCTGCGGAGCAGGAGTTGATCAGCTTGACCATGGGGGTGCAGCCCAGCTCCTTAGCCTTCTCGGGAGTCATGACGATGACAGCAGCTGCTGCGTCGTTGATGCCGGAAGCGTTAGCAGCGGTGGTGACACCGTCGGGAGTGAAGACAGCCTTCATCTTGGACAGGGTCTCCATGTTGCAGTTGCGGATGGGGTGCTCATCGGTGTCGATGATGATGTCGCCCTTCTTCTTGTTGTGGATGATGTAGGGGACGATCTCTTCCTTGAACTTGCCAGCCTCGATAGCGGCGCAAGCGCGGTTGTGGCTCATGACAGCCAGCTCGTCGCACTCCTGACGGGAGACGTTGCACAGCTTGGCAACGTTGTCAGCGGTGACGCCCATGTGGCCGGGGACCAGTGCGTCGAACAGAGCGTCGTGGATCAGTGCGTCATACAGCTCAGCGCCGCCCTCGGTGGGGAT
>CAYNZG010000110.1:0-5221 GCA_964401525.1 uncultured Ruminiclostridium sp. | reverse complement strand
AGAGCTGGCTGAGGCACACGGCCATCTTGCCGCTGCCGGGGCCGGGGGCGGTGACCACCACCAGGGACTTGCTGGTCTCCACATATTCGTTGCGGCCGAAGCCCTCGTCGCTGACGATGAAGGGGACGTTGTAGGGGTAGCCCTCGATGGAGTAGTGGCGGTAGACCCGGATGCCCAGGCTCTCCAGCTGGGCCTGGAAGATCTCGGCGCTGGCCTGGCCGTTGAACCGGGTGAGGACCACGCTGCCCACATGGAAGCCGAAGCTCCGGAAGGTGTCGATGAGGCGCAGGGTGTCGGAGCCGTAGGTGATGCCCAGGTCCCCGCGGACCTTGCTCTTTTCCAGGTCCATGGCGGAAACGGCCACGATGATCTCCACCTGCTCCTTCAGCTGGCTGAGCATCCGGATCTTGGAGTCCGGGTGGAACCCGGGCAGCACCCGGGAGGCGTGGTGGTCGTCAAAGAGCTTGCCGCCGAATTCCAGATACAGCTTGCCGCCGAACTGGCCGATCCGGGAGCGGATGTGCTCCGACTGCATTTGCAGATATTTTTCGTTGTCAAAGCCAAGTCGTTCGATCATGATAGACCCTTCTCTCTCTTCTCTGTTCCCCTGCAGAGGGGACCCATTGTGGTGACGCATTTTCGATCAAAAGGATGGATGGCCTGCCGGAAATTCTGGATGGATCTGGCGGCAAGACCCGATAAAAATATGGTCTTATTGTACAGGAATTGTGCGAAAAGTCAATATGAATACAGTGAAATTAGTCACCTTGACGAAAAGATTGCGGGATATCTTTCTGGGGAAAAATTTTAACTGTGCACCCTGCTGGGAGAAGTGACAGGAATATGTTGCTTGCCGACTGATTTTGTGGTATAATTCCTTGATTAAAATGAACCGCGCAGGCCCGGGCTGCGGCCCGCTGTCTGCGGCAAGGATACAAGATAGCAACAAGGAGCTATAGAATATGCTGGAACTGAAAGGACTTTCCTATCAGGTCGAGGACGGCGGCGTCACCACCGAGATCCTCAAGGGCATCGACCTGACTGTTTCCGACAATAAATTTATTGTCATCACCGGCCCCAATGGCGGCGGCAAGACCACCCTGGCCAAGACCATCATGGGTCTGAACCAGCCCACCGGCGGCCAGATCCTCTGGAACGGGACCGACATCACCAACCTCACCATCACCGAGCGGGCCAAGCTGGGCATCAGCTATGGCTTCCAGCAGCCCCCCCGCTTCAAGGGGATGCGCATCCGCGACATGCTGGGCCTGGCCGCCGGGAACCGGAACCTGACCCGGGACGAGTGCTGCTCTTACCTGAACCGGGTGGGCCTGTGCGCCGCAGACTATGTGGACCGTGAGTTGGACGCGTCCCTCTCCGGCGGCGAGGTCAAGCGCATCGAGATCGCCACTATCCTGGCCCGTCCCAGCGGCCTGCTGATCCTGGACGAGCCTGAGGCCGGCATCGACCTCTGGTCCTTTGCCAAGCTCACCGAGACCTTCCGCATCCTCCACAGCAAGCGGGAGAGCACCATCATCGTCATCTCCCACCAGGAGCGCATCATCGACCTGGCCGACGAGATCGTCATGGTCTCCGGGGGCAAGGTGGTCCGCCACGGGCCCAAGGAAGAGCTCATGGCCCACATCCTGGCCGACACCGGCGGCGCCTCCTGCAGCTTTCTGCAGGCAATGAGCTGCCACACCAAGGAGGGTTGAGACATGGCAAGAAATAAAGTAGACATCGACCTGCTGCGGGAGATCGCCGACCTGGAGGGCACCCCCAAGGGGGCCTACAACATCCGCAAGAACGGCCAGCTCGATTCCCGCAGCAGCACCGAGAACATCCAGATCGTCACCAAGGACGACCCGGAGAAGCCGGGCATCGACATTTATATCAAGGAAGGGACCAAGAACCAGTCGGTCCATATCCCGGTCATCATCACCGAGGCGGGCCTGAACGACCTGGTCTATAACGACTTCCACATCGGCGCAGACTGCGATGTGGTCATCGTGGCCGGCTGCGGCATCCACAACGCCGGGGACGAGAAGTCCCAGCACGACGGCATCCACACCTTCTATGTGGGGGAGAACTCCAAGGTCCAGTATGTGGAAAAGCACTACGGCGAGGGCGAGGGCACCGGCGAGCGGGTCATGAACCCCCAGACCGTGGTCTACCTGGAGAAGGATGCCGTCATGAACCTGGAGACCACCCAGCTCCGTGGCGTGGACTCCACCAAGCGTTACACCAAGGTGGTGGTCAAGGAGGGGGCCGAGGCCATCGTCACCGAAAAGCTCCTGACCCACGACCGCCAGAAGGCGACCTCTGAGATGGACGTCATCCTGGCCGGCCCCGGGGCCAGTAGCCGGGTCATCTCCCGCTCCGTGGCCCAGGACACCTCTGAGCAGGTCTTCTATCCCCGGATGATCGGCGACGACGCAGGCTTCGGCCACGTCCAGTGCGACTCCATCCTCATGGGGGATGCCAAGATCCAGTCCATCCCCGCCATCATCGCCAACCACCCCGATGCACAGCTGGTCCACGAGGCCGCCATCGGCCGCATCGCCGGGGATCAGCTCCTGAAGCTCATGACTCTGGGCCTCACGGCCGAGGAGGCAGAGGAGGAGATCCTGAATGGCTTCCTGCGTTAAGGAAGGGCTGTTTTATGTGGGGTATGACCCCCAGCTTGGGCGGATCCGGGGGCTGGACCCCTGGGCCGTAGACAACGGCATCCACCTGATCCGGGCGGATCTGGAGCGGTCCGAGGGGATCATGATGATCACCGAGCGGAACCGCCAGCAGTACGGCACCGTCCACGGGGGGATGCTGGTGGCCTTTGCCGACACCATCGGCGGCCACAGCCTGGTGCCCCACGGCAAGATGTGCGTCACCCAGGGCAGCACCGTGAATTTCCTGCGGCCTGCCTCCGGGGCCTATCTCTTCTGCCGGGCCAGACCGGTGAAGGTGGGCAAGCGCATCTGCGTGGTGTCCGTGGAGCAGTGGAACGACCAGCAGGAACTGGTCACCACTGCCCTGTTCACCTTTGCCGTGGCCCAAGAGATCGACCCCATCATCGCCAGGCCCAAGTATCCCAACCTGCGCTTTTGAGCGAAAAAAAGCGGAGCGGATGGCTCCGCTCCGTGGGTCTGTGAAAGGCTTATACGTCCCAGTCTTCAAACTCGTCGTCCCAGGTCTCTTCTTCCTGACCGCAGCAGCCCTTGCAGGGCAGCTTGGCAGCGAGACCTTCCAGGCAGGCGGTGATCCTGTCCAGCTCGGCCAGGATCAGGCAGACGATGCTGGCCAGAGACAAGACGAAGGCGGTGAGCTTCAGGATCCGTTGGGTCATTTTCATCGCAAAAACCTCCTGTACACAGTTGTGCTTCCATGTATATGGTAGTATTCTACAGGATAAGAAGATAAAATACAATGTACCCCTGCAATTTTTTGCTTTCCGACTACGGCTCTTTCGGGGCCTGACACAGAAAGGATGAATCATCATGCGGTTTCAGAATGTAAACGGCGAGATCCAGATCAGCAGCGAGGTCTTTACCACCATCACCGGCGCGGCAGCCACCAGCTGCTTTGGCGTTAAGGGCATGGCCGCCCGGTCCAAGAAGGACGGCCTGGTCCACCTTCTCCGCAGCGAGTCCATGTCCAAGGGCGTGCGCGTCATCGTCCACGAGGACGATGCCCTCTCCATCGAGCTGCACATCATCGTGGATGCCGGGGTGAACCTCAGCGCTGTGAGCAGCTCCATCATGAACGAGGTCCGCTACACCGTGCACCGGCTCACCGGCGCGGAGGTCCGAGCTGTGGATGTCTATGTAGACGCAATGGATGTGGAATAAGAAGGAGAAAAACTATGGTACAGTTCATTGACGGAGGTATGCTGGCGCGCATGGTCGTCCATGCATCTGCCTCCTTGAATCAAGAGAAGCAGCGGATCAACGAGCTCAACGTCTTCCCGGTGCCCGACGGCGACACCGGCACCAACATGAGCCTGACCATCGGCACCGCCGCCGCTGAACTTCAGCAGAAGAAGCCTGCCTCCGTGAGCCAGGCCGCCTCCGTGACCGCTTCCGCCATGCTGCGGGGTGCCCGCGGCAACTCCGGCGTGATCCTCTCCTTGATCTTCCGGGGCTTTTCCAAGGCCGTGAAGGAGAAGGAGACCATGGACGGCATCGACCTGGCTGAGGGCCTGAACGCCGGTGTGGCAGCAGCCTACCGGGCCGTGATGAAGCCCGCCGAGGGCACTGTCCTCACCGTCTCCCGCCTGGCCGGGGAGCGCGCCGCCCAGGCTGCGGAGGAGAACACCGCCCTGGAGTATGTGCTGGAGTCCGCCATCCTCCAGGCAGAGGAGACCCTGGCCGAGACCACCGAGATGAACCCGGTCCTGAAGAAGGCCGGGGTGGTGGATGCCGGCGGCATGGGCTTCCTGGTGATCCTGAAGGGGATGCTGGACGAGCTGCGTGGCCTGCCCATGCCCGAGGGCGGAGAGGAGCCTGCTCCTCAGAAGGAGAAGGCCGACTTTGCCATGGTGGGGGATGAGGAGATCACCTTCACCTTCGACACCGTGTTCATCGTCCGCCGGACCTCCGAGCGGCCCCTGGAGGAGTTCCGGGCCTATCTGGAGACCATCGGCGACAGCCTGGTCATCGGGGAGAGCGACGAGGAGTTCAAGGTCCACGTCCACACCGACATCCCCGGCGAGGTGCTCACCGAGGCCCAGAAGTACGGCACTCTGGAACTGGCTAAGATCGAGAACATGCGCACCCAGGCCGAGGAGCTGGCCTCCGGCAAGCAGGCCCAGAGCATCGACGACCTGGACGCTGTGGAGGAAGAGCTGGAGGCCATGGAGCACGAGAACGCTGCGCCGGAGAAGAAGTACGGCTTTGTGGCCGTGGCAGCCGGTGAGGGCCTGGCCAAGGTCTTCCATGACCTGGGCGTGGACGGTATCATCTCCGGCGGCCAGACCATGAACCCCTCTACGGAGGATATCCTGCGGCAGATCAAGAAGACCCCTGCGGAGATCGTCTATGTCCTGCCCAACAACAAGAACATCATCATGGCAGCCCAGCAGTGTGTGGAGCTGGTGGAGGACAAGAAGGTCATCGTCCTCCAGGCCAAGACCGTGCCCCAGGGCATCTCTGCCATGATCGCCGTGGACCCCGACGGCGAGGAGGCGGACAACACCGCTGCCATGGAGGAGGCCATGGGCATGGTG
>CAYNZG010000109.1:0-5331 GCA_964401525.1 uncultured Ruminiclostridium sp. | reverse complement strand
CTCTTCTGGTCCGAGTGTTGAGATTCGAACTCAAGGCCTCTTGAACCCCATTCAAGCGCGATACCAAACTTCGCCACACCCGGATATTCTGTTGCGCCGTCCGTGTCAGACAGCTTAGTTATAATAGCACGGGATGCGGGATTTTGCAAGAAATTTGCGAAAAAATACTGCACAAAAAAGGGGTCTTTGTTTTGTGGAAGCTGCCTATCAGACCAGCCCGGGCAGGATGATCTGCTCCACGGCGATGCGGGACCAGGTCTCCAGGCGGTCCAGGCAGGCGGTGAGCTCCTCCACCGTGGCCCACTGGCCGCTCATCTTCTCCGTCTCCAGCACGGAGACCTGCCCCTGGGCCTCCAGCAGGTAGACCAGGGCGGCGTGGTAGTCGCTGACTCCGCCGTTGTTCTCGTTGAGGAAGCCCACGCAGGTGAGGGAGCGGACGGTCTCCACGGAGACCTCCTCGTGGAGCTCCCGGAGCAGCCCGGCGGTGAGCACATCCTCCGCGGTCTCCTCGGTGGGGTTGATGTGGCCGCCCACGCCCAGGGAGAGCTTGTCGTGGAGGCGGGCCTCGGTCTGCTTCTTCAGCCGCCGCAGCAGAAAGTATCGCCCGTCCTGCCGGAGGAGGACATAGGGGATGATCTGCTTGACGGTGTTGTCATACTCCGCCTTCTCCCGGTCCAGGAAGAAGTGGTGCTCGAGGATATGCGCGCGGATCTTGTCCACGTCCTCTGTGATGAATTCTTTGGGGGGGAGGAGGGCCTCCAGGGCCTTGCGGTCCACCACCAGCACTTGTTCCATAGCTGCGCCTGCTTTCTTTGTCGGTTTTCCCCATTGTAGCAGATTTTGGGGAGAAAGCAAGGCCGTCCCGATGCAGGGTATCTCTCACGCCGCCGCGCGCCCTGCCGGAGGCACGCACCCTTGGAAGAGCACCCACCTACCGATAAAAGAAAAGCCGAGTCCCCGAAGGGACTCGGCTCGTGTGCTTGTTACTGCTCCACCTTTCTCTCCGGGAAGACGAAGATGAACAGCAGGGAGCTGATCAGCAGCAGGAAGGGATAGTAGAGGTGGGGGATCACGTCGAAGGCGGACAGCTCATAGCCCAGCTCGGCGGCGGCGGAGAGGGCCACCAGCATTTGCGCGCCGTAGGGGATGATGCCCTGGAAGACGCAGGAGAAGGTGTCCAGCAGGGAGGCGGTCTTCTTGGGGGAGATGCCGTATTCCTCGGACATCTCCTTGGCGATGGGGTTGGCCATGACGATGGCCACGGTGTTGTTGGCGGTGGCGATGTCCATGGCACCCACCAGCAGGCCCATGCCCAGCTGGCCGCCCTTCTTGCCCTTGAAGATCTTCTTGATGCCGTGGAGCAGCGCGTCGAAGCCGCCGTGGACCCGGATGAGGGCGCAGATGGCGGAGACCAGGATGGCCACCATGGTGGTCTCGAACATCCCGGCGGCGCCGGAGCCCATGTTGGCCAGCAGGTCGGTGGCGGCGGTGGCCCCGGTGGCCAGCATGATGATGGAGCCGGAGACGATGCCCGTCAGCAGGACCAGGAAGACGTTCAGGCCCACGATGCCGCCCACCAGCACCAGCACATAGGGGATGACCTGGACCAGGTTATACTCCTCGATGACGGGGGCACCGTCGTGGCCCATGGAGGCCACTAGGATGATGACCAGGGAGACCAGGGCGGCGGGGAGGGCGATGCCGAAGTTCACCCGGAACTTGTCCTGCATCCGGACACCCTGGCCGTTGCAGGCGGCGATGGTGGTGTCGGAGATGAAGGAGAGGTTGTCGCCGAACATGGCCCCGCCCACCACAGAGGCCACGCACAGGGGGACGCTGAAGCCGGAGGCTCCGGCCACCGCCAGGGCGATGGGGGTGATGAGGGTGATGGTGCCCACCGAGGTGCCCATAGCCAGGGAGACGAAGCAGGCCACCACGAACAGGACGGCCACGGCGAACTTGGCGGGGATGAGGGACAGCAGGCAGTAGGCCACGCTCTCGGCGCTGCTGCGGCCCACCACGCCCACGAAGATACCGGCGGTCATGAAGATGAGGATCATGATCATGATATTTTTGTCCCCGACGCCCTTGCCCATGAGGACCAGCTTGTCGTCAAAGGACAGCTTGCGGTTTTGCAGGCAGGCCACCAGCAGGCCCACCAGGAAGGCCACCACGATGGGGATGTTGTAAAACCCCATGGGGATCTTCATGACGTACTCAAACAGGATGCCCAGCCCCAGATACAGCACCAGAAAGACGCCGATGGGGAGCAGGGCGATGGGATTCCCTTTTTTCATTGTTCTCTAACCTCCGAACGATCGGGCCGGGCCCCCGGGACCATCCTTTATATATAAGGAGAGGGACCACCATGCACTTCCGGGTCTCCGGCCTTGGACTCAAATCTATTTTACCGTACAGGAAAGCCCCTGGCTTGTCAAGGGAATTGTCGAACATTCCGGAGAAAGGTCGTCGGAAAAAAGTGAAATTTATGCTTGCATTCCGGGGACAGACCTGCTACAATGACCTATGGTCTATGAAAAAAGGGTGGTCCTCTGGGGCGCTGCCGAGGAGCAGCAGAGAAGTCCCCACGAACGCCTGTATATTTAGGAGGAAAAAGACTATGGATCTCATGAAGAGCTTTATTGAGAAGAACATGCCCGCAAAGGAAGCCCCCTCTGTCACCGTCGGCGACACCGTCCGTGTCCACCTGAAGGTCAAGGAAGGCAACCGTGAGCGTATCCAGGTTTTCGAGGGCACTGTCATTGCTAAGAAGCATGGCGGCATCAACGAGACCTTCACTGTCCGCCGCATTTCCTACGGCGTTGGCGTGGAGAAGGTCTTCCCCCTCTACAGCCCCGTGATCGAGAAGGTGGAGACCGTCCGCAGAGGTAAGGTCCGCCGGGCAAAGCTGTACTATCTGCGCGGCCGCGTGGGCAAGGCAGCCAAGGTCAAGGAAAAGCTGTAATCGACCGTGTTTTTCCGAACGGGAGCGCTTGGCGCTCCCGTTCATTTTTTTAAAAAAAGACCTTTCAGCCAGACAAAAATCGTGGTATACTATTGTGTCAATCAACCGATACGACTCAGCAGAAGGGAAGGAGATGGGAACAACATGAATATTCAGTGGTACCCCGGTCATATGACCAAGACCCGCCGCATGATCGCGGAAAACCTCAAGTTTGTGGATGTGGTGGCGGAGGTGATCGATGCCCGGATCCCCATCGCCAGCCGCAACCCCGACATTGACGACCTGGTGGGCAGCAAGCCCCGGGTGGTCATCCTCAACCGGGCCGACCAGGCCGACCCCGCCTCCAGCAAGCTCTGGGGGGAGTATTTCCGGGGCCAGGGCATCTCGGTGCTGGAGTGCGACGCCCGCTCCGGGGCGGGGGTGAAGCAGTTTTCCCCCGTGATGCGCGGCGCGCTGAAGGAGCAGATCGCCCGGTGGAAGGAGAAGGGCCAGGTGGGCCGCCCCGTCCGGGCTATGGTGGTGGGCATCCCCAACGTGGGGAAATCCACCTTTATCAATAAGGTCGCCAAGAAGAAGTCCGCCAAGGCCGGCGACCGCCCCGGTGTTACCCGGGGCAAGCAGTGGATCACCGTGGACCAGGGCCTGGAGCTGCTGGACACCCCCGGCATCCTCTGGCCCAAGTTCGAGGACCAGACCATCGCCCGGCACCTGGCCTTCACCGGGGCCGTGCGGGACGCCATCATGGACACGGAGACCCTGGCCTTCCACCTGATGGAGCTGCTGGTGCAGCGCAAGCCCGAGGCCGTCACCGCCCGGTTCAAGTTCGTCCCCGAGGAGGGGATGACCGGCTGGGAGCTGCTGGAGCTGGGGGCACGGAAGCGCGGCTTCCTGATCTCCGGCGGTGAGGTGGACTTGGAGCGCATGGCCAACATCCTGCTGGACGAGTTCCGGGCCGGGAAGATGGGCCGCATCACTCTGGAGCTGCCGGAGGACCTGGAAAAAGGAGCGGAGAGCCATGGAACGACCTGATCTCTGGCAGATCGAGAACGCCCGTTTTCAACAGGGTGTGGAGACCATCTGCGGGGTGGACGAGGCCGGGGCCGGGCCCTTGGCCGGACGGGTCTATGCCGCGGCGGTGATCCTGCCCCGAGGCTGGGACGCGCCCTACCTGAACGACTCCAAAAAGGTCACGGAGAAGCGGCGGGCCGTTCTCTATGACCGCATCCTTCAGGAGGCTACCTGCTACGCCATCGCCTGGGCGGACGAGAAGGAGATCGACGAGATCAACATCCTCAATGCCCGGATGCTGGCCATGGAGCGGGCCATCTCTGCCCTGGAGCAGAAGCCCGACCTGGCCCTCATCGACGGCAACCGCTCCACGGGCATCACCTGGCCCAACGAGACCGTGGTGGGGGGCGACGGGAAAAGCGCCTCCATCGCAGCGGCCTCCATCCTGGCCAAGGTGGCCCGGGACCGCTACATGCTGGAGCAGGCGGAGCTGTATCCTCAGTATGCCTTTGAAAAGCATAAGGGCTACCCCACCAAGCTCCATTACGAGCGGCTGCGGGAGTTCGGCCCCTGTCCCATCCACCGCAAGACCTTTTTGAAAAAGCTGTGAGCGGGGGAGACCGGACCGCCCTGGGACTCTGGGGCGAGGCGCGGGCCGCCCGCTACTTACAGGTGCGGGGCTACCGCATCCTGGACCGCCGCTACCGCTGCCGGGAAGGAGAGATCGACCTGGTGGCCGCCCGGGGCGGGATCCTCTGCTTTGTGGAGGTCAAGCTGCGCAGGGACGCAGCCCTGGCCGAGGCCCGGGAGTTCGTCACCCCGGCCAAGCAGCGCAAGGTGCGCACCGCCGCCCTGCGCTATCTCATGGACCACCCCACCGACCGGCAGCCCCGGTTCGACGTGGTGGAGGTCTATGCCCCCGACGGAGAAGAGACCAGGCGGCCGGTGATCCGTCACTGGCCCAACGTCTTCTGATAGAACGCTTATCATCAACCATTTGAACCAAAGAAAAGGTGTGTGATACCCATGAAGTATGTCAGCACGAGAAACAAGAACGTGAGCCTTGCTGCCAGCCAGGCGATCTCCCAGGGCCTGGCCCGGGACGGCGGCCTGCTCACCCCCGAGGTCTTCCCCAAGCTCACCCCCGCCATGCTGGAGGACTGGCGCGGCAAGACCTACGGCCAGCGGGCTGTGGCCCTCATGAAGCTGTTCCTGGAGGACTTCACCGAGGAGGAGCTCACGGCCTTCACCCAGGCTGGCTACTCCGAGAAAAAGTTCGACGACAGCCGGGTGGCCCCCCTGCACACCCTGAATGATACCACCCACTGCCTGGAGCTGTGGCACGGCCCCACCTCCGC
>CAYNZG010000108.1:0-5360 GCA_964401525.1 uncultured Ruminiclostridium sp. | reverse complement strand
AAGACGGCGGCCTCTCACGCCGCAAACATGGGTTCGATTCCCGTACGGGTCACCAAGTTTTGCTTGACAAAACGCTAAAAATAGTATAAGCTGTTGCAAGACAGCGAGTTGGTGTTGATTGCGATGAGGGTCCACCCGTTCCCATTCCGAACACGGAAGTTAAGCTCATCTGCGCTGAAGATACTTGCCTGGAGACGGGCCGGGAAAATAAGTAACGCCAACATAAAAAAGAGACAACCGATCGGTTGTCTCTTTTACTATATGTGAAAAAGCCTGGGATCGATATCCCGGGCTTTTTGAATCTAAAAAAGAAACTTAATAAAAACCAATTTCTTACAAAAGTGAGTCATTTCGTCTGAAAAAGAACTTGTAAAATAAATAAAATTCACTCAAAATGCAGGAAGCCGAAAGATAAAGGCTCGTGTTATACTACGATTAGGTTAAATTAAGGTTAAAAAAGAGAGAAAAGCGGAGGAAATGAGGGTTAAATCTTCTGATATGCTTGCCTTACTTGACCGTAAAACACACATATCCAAAGGAGGAAACGCAAATGTTTAAGAAACTTGTGTCTATGGTTCTCTGCCTGTCCATGGTGCTGAGCCTGATGGTCGTTTCTGCTTCCGCTGCGGGAGGGAAATACACCTATCTGAAGTCTGACACATGGACCGACCAGGTCAAGGACAACATCAATGCAATGTTCGACCAGTACGGCAAGTATTCTGCTGGCTACGACGAGAACTGCAAGCCCTATGCAGTCTTCGACTTCGACAACACCACTTCCATCATGGACGTGGGTCAGCAGATCTTCATCCACTCCCTGATGACCCTGCGTTTTGGTATGGACAGCTCTGAGCGTCTGATGGAGATGCTGTTGTCTGAGATCCCCGATCCCGAGAAGGTGGTGGACGGCCACACCCTGCGTGAGTACGCCACCGACATTGCCAACGCTTATGACAAGCTGCTGGCAAAGGGGTATGTGTCTCCCGACCCTCATGACATCCCCACTACCATGGAAGAAGACGCTGACTGGCAGGAATTCGCCACCAAGGCTCGCCTGATGTATAGCAAGGTCAGCTCTGCTTATACCACCTATGTGGTGTACCCCTGGATCTCTTACTGGTTCACCGATATGACCCCCGAGCAGGTCACTGCTCTGGCTCTGGAATCCCACCAGAAGTGGATGGGCCTGACCGGCGAAGTTGAGCTGAAGCTCTACAAGGAGACCTGGACCTCTCCCGCTGACTACGAATCCCTCACCGGTCAGCAGTCCATCACCTTCAGCATGGGCATCCACATCACCCCCGAGCTGCAGGAGCTCTATCAGGCTCTGGAAGACAACGGCTTTGACGTGTGGATGAACTCCGCTTCTTACCTGGACGTTATCAAGTCCATCCCCGATCACCCTGAGATCTTCGGTATCGTTGGCGTTGACGGCGTGGTGGCTATGACCAACGTGATCAAGGACGACGGCACCTATGACTGCAAGTATGACTACTACCTGCACTCCCAGACCCAGGGTCACGGCAAGTCCGAGACCATCGACAAGATCATCGCTCCCCAGTACGGCGGCAACGGCCCCGTGTTCGTGGCTGGCGACTCCGCCGGTGACTTCAACTTCATGACCGAGTACAAGGACACCGCTGTGGGCCTGATCCTCAACCGCAACAGCTCCGACGACTTCGGTCTGCTGTGTGCCTCCGCTATCTACCAGGAAGAGAACGGCATCGACCTGGCCAAGGCCCAGGAGATGGGCGACACCCTGTATGTGATGCAGGGCCGTGACGAGACCGTTCCCACCCTGTGGAAGTCCAGCTCCACCCTGTCCGTGGGCAAGGAAGCCGGCCAGGAAGTCCTGCTGAGCTCCAACGCACAGAAGTGGCTGGGCATGCTGGAAGACGGCACCTATGAGAGCATCGGCGCACTGGTCAACGACTGCGTCAACATCAACCACAAGCTGGGCTTCTATGTGGGCTACAAGACCCGCGACAACGTGGAATGGGTGAACCCCTTCCAGGACGTGACCACCAATGACTGGTTCTATGAAGCTGTGGCTTCCGTGAACGGCGACGGCCTCATGGTCGGCACCTCTGCTGATAAGTTCTCCCCCAAGGGCACCGTGACCCGCGCAGCCCTGATCACCACCCTGTACCGCATGGCAGGTGATCCCGTGGTGGCAGCAGCCAGCCCCTTCGTGGACGTGGATGAAGACGCTTGGTACGGCGACGCTGTGATCTGGGCTGTGTCCAACGGCATCGCCAACGGCGTGGGCAACGACAAGTTCGCACCCGATGCTACCCTGACCCGCGAGCAGGTCGCTACCTTCCTGTATCGCTTCGCACGGGCTGAGGCAGGCACCGCTGATCTGGCAGCCTTTGCTGACGCAGGTCAGGTCAGCACCTATGCACAGGACGCTGTGAAGTGGGCTGTGGCAGAAGGTCTGCTCAACGGCGTGAAGGAGACCACTCTGGCACCTCAGGGCGACATGACCCGCGCTCAGATGGCAACTATTCTGGACCGCTTCGGCTGATAATTATCTCCCCCTTAAATAAAAACAAGGAGACCGCAACAGCGGTCTCCTTGTTTTTATGCCTTGTGTTTTTCTAACCACCGGGTGGCGCAGTGGGCCAGGTAGGCCGGGCCCAGGCGGAGGACTTCTTCGTTGAATTGTACCTCGGGGCTATGAGGCATCATGGCAGGGCGGTCCGGGAACCCGGCGGAGAGATAGAGGTAAGCACCGGGGATTTTCTCCAGGATGCAGGCGAAATCGTCAGAAGCAGAGGCCTGAATATCCGGCACAGCGGTCTGACCGGGCACGGGCAGCTCTTCCAGATAGCGGACGAAGTCCCGGGTGGTCTGAGGATCGCAGCGCAGGGGCGGCACCTGGGCCAGCCACGAGACCTGTGCGCTCCCGCCGTAGGTGGCGGCGACCCCGGCGGTCACCGCTTCGATGCGGCCCACCAGCTTTTCCCGCAGGGCGGGATCGTCCGTGCGGAGGGAGCCTTGCAGCTCGGCGGTGTCGGGGATGATGTTATAGGCGGTGCCCGCCTGGAACAGCCCTACGGTCAGGACCGCGGCCCGGTCGGCGGGGACTTCCCGGGCAGAGAGGGCCTCCAGGGCCAGGTAGAGGTGGACGGCCAGGTTGATGGGGTCCACGCTGCGCTCCGGATAGGCCCCGTGGGCTCCCTTTCCCCGGATCAGGATGCGGAACCCGTCCACGGAGTTCATCATGGTCCCCGTGGCGTTGTAGAGGAAGACAGACGGAGGCATCTGACCGGGAGCCACATGGAAGCTGAGGGCTGCGTCAGGGACGGGGGCCTCCAGCACGCCGTCAGCCAGCATGGCCTTGGCTCCCTGGAAGGTCTCCTCCCCGGGCTGGAACATCAGCTTCACCATGCCTGGCAGTGCGTCCTCGTTCTCCTTCAGCAGCTTTGCCGCCGTCAGGAGCTGGGCTGCGTGGCAGTCGTGGCCGCAGGTGTGGGCGGCCTCACAGGTGCTGGCAAAGGGCAGACCGCTCTTCTCCTCCATGGGTAGCGCGTCCATGTCGCTGCGGAGCAGGATGGTCTTTCCACCCTCCTTGCCCACGGTGGCCACGATGCCGCCGCCGCAGAGACGGGGCGCGTAGCCCAGGTCGGTGAGGTTTTCCCAGAGGTAGGTCACCGTCTGGGGCAGGTCGGTACCCAGTTCCGGGTGCTGGTGGAGCCACCGTCGGTGGGCGACGGTCTCTTCATAGAGTTCGCTGGCGCGGGTCAGATAGTCCAAAGTGCTGCCTCCTTGTGTCGGTCAGGACAGATGCTCCACCAGCTGGACGGTGTAGCCGTCGGGGTCCTGAATGAAGTAGAAACGGACGGTGGGGTTGGGAGAGACGGGGGCGGGGATGGCGATGCCGTCGGCCTTGAGAGTCTCCAGAAGGGCTGCCATGTCGTCCGGGGCAAAGCCCAGGGAGACGCCCTGGCCCAGCGGGCCGGGGATCGGGCCGCAGAGCAGCTCCAGCTTAGTGCCGGTCCCGTCACCCAGCATGGCGATCTCCCGCTCCGGCGGGCCGAAGCGTTCCGCCACGGGAAGCCCCAGAAGCTCATGGTAGAAGTGCAGGCTGCGCTCCAAGTCGGTGACGTGCAGGGTGGTCCAGAGGAATGTCATAGTAAAACTCCTTTCGATTGGTGATCAAGTCTGGTTTTAGCTTACCACAGATGAAAGCGGAGGGCAAGGGTCAGGTCTGTCCGGTGAGCCATCCCTTGCAGAGGCCCCACCACTCCAGGGTCTTGAACCGGAAGGTATAGGCGGTGGGCTCCTCGGTCACGAGGGTGTGGATCTGGCCGTCCAGGCCGATGGTCTGCACGGTGGTCTCCGAGGCCGCCGGAACGGCGAGAGCGGGAAAGAGGACGCACCACCAGTTCTGCCCCTGGCCTGCCCCGATGACCACCCGCAGGGTCTGATAGGTCCCGGCGGGGAGGGCACCCCCTGTATACTGCCGGGTGGGGAACCAGCGGTCCTCCAAGGACACCTGCACGGGATAGGCATATCCCGCCTGAGAGACCGTCTCTGCGGCAGTTTCCTCCAAGGAGGAGAGAGACCGCCCAAGCTGAGAAGCGGCCGTCTGGGCGCTGGCCTGGCCGGCGAGAAGGGCATCCGTTTCCGCCAGGATAGCGTCCCGGACCCGGAGTTTCAGGGCCTGGTCCGCGTCCCGGTCGGAGTTAGCCACCACATGCAGACGGATGATCTGCTGGGCCAGTTGACTTTGCTGGGCCTCCGCCCAGAGGGCGGTGCAGACCAGAAGGGCGCAGAGGAGGGGGAGGACCCGCCGCCAAAGGGGGAAGGGAACAGAGGATGTACGCATAAAAAACACCGTCCGCTTTCGTAGGATGACGAAAGTATGGACGGTGTTTTGTGGTTTTAAACGGGCTGGGTGAGAAAAACCTCCTGATAGCTCTCCCGGAGGAGCTGCACGGCCTTCCGGGCCGGTTCCTCCTGGGCGAACAGGCCCAGGACGGTGGGACCGCTGCCGCTCATAGAGGCACCCAGCGCGCCCGCCTGGAGCAGGAGATTTTTGATGGACTCGATCTCCCGGCCCTGGTGGGGGGTGAGGACCCCTTCAAAGACGTTGAACATCCGGCGGCCGATGCCGACCAGGTCGCCCTGCTCCAGGGCGGCCAGCATACCCTTGGTGTCCGGGTGCAGGCGGCTCTTCTTCCGGTCCCAGGCCCGGAACAGGGCTGGGGTGGAGATGGAGAAGGCGGGCTTGCACAGGACGATGTGGCAGGGGGGCAGCGGCGGCAGGGGGGTGAGGAGCTCGCACCGTCCCCGGGCCAGGGCGGTGCCGCCCAGCACGCAGTAGGGGACATCGGAGCCGACCTCCCGGCCGA
>CAYNZG010000107.1:0-5413 GCA_964401525.1 uncultured Ruminiclostridium sp. | reverse complement strand
CCCCTACCCCATGCTCATCAGCATCATCGTGGGCATCACCAACATCATCCCGGTCTTCGGTCCCTTCTTCGGGGCCATCCCCAGCGCCCTGCTGTTGCTGCTGACGGACCCCAGCAAATGCCTGGTCTTCGTGATCTTCATCATCATCCTGCAGCAGGTGGACGGCAACATCATCGGTCCCAAGATCCTGGGCGACTCCACGGGTCTGTCCGCCTTCTGGGTGCTCTTCTCCCTGCTGCTGTTCAACCATCTCATGGGCTTCTGGGGGATGCTCCTGGGCGTGCCCCTGTTCGCCTCCTTCTACTATCTGCTGCAGGAGTTCATCCACTCCATCCTGCGCAAAAAGGACCTCCCGGAGGACACGGAGATGTACATCCACGCCATGGGCCGCAACGAGGACGGCTCCCTCCACATCGACGAGCCAGAGCTCATCCGCTTCTACCCCATCTTCCAGGGGGAGAACAGCCTCCTGGCCCAGGCCAAAGAAAAGCTGTCCCATCCGCTGGCCAAGCGCAGCACCAAGTCCGCCCCTGAGCTGGAGGAGGACTCCGGCAGCGACGACCGGCAGGACCCTTGAGCAGGAGGTGACGTGTCCATGTCGAAACCAAGCAGCAGCCGATGCATGGCCTTCTGCGGTGTCTTCGCCGCCCTCATGCTGGTCATCATGCTCCTCGGCACCCTGATCCCCGCCTCCTCCTACACCTGCCCCGGCCTGGCCGGGATGCTACTGATCCCTGTGCTCTGGGAGTTCGGGACCAAGCCCGGCTGCCTGATCTATCTGGCGGTCTCCCTGCTAAGCCTGTTCCTGTGCCCGGACAAGGAGGCTGCGGTCTTCTTCGTATTTTTGCTGGGGTGGTATCCCCTGCTCCGTCCCCGGCTGCGGCACCTGAAGAGCAAGCCCCTGCGGGTCCTGGTGAGGCTGGTCCTGTTCAACCTCTCCACCGTCCTGTCCTATGTCCTGTTGCTCTTCGTGCTGATGCCCGAGGCCCAGGAGGAGTTCTTCCGGGACGGCTGGCCTCTGCTGGCCGCCACTCTGCTGCTGGGCAACGTGACCTTCCTGCTGTATGACTACGCCCTGGCCCGTGTGACGGACTTCTATGTCTATCGGATGCGCCCCAAGCTGTTCCCCCGCCACCACTGATCCTATGAGGTACCCTATATGAAACAAAGAATCCTTTCCCTGCTCCTGCTGGCCACGCTGCTTTTCTCGCTGGCGGTCCCCGCCTCCGCTGCAAAGGCCATGAACTTCACCGATGTGAAGTCCACCGCCTGGTATTACGACAACGTGAAGGCCCTCTACCAGGCCGGTGTCATCGAGGGCACCTCTGCCACCACCTTCTCCCCCAAGGGGACGGTGACCTTCGGCCAGGCCCTGAAGATGATCCTGCTGGCCGCCGGGTATGAGGAGCAGTCGCCCACCACCACCCACTGGGCCAGCGGGTATTACCGTCTGGCCGCCAAGAACGGCTTCCTGCCCTCCGGCCTGAGCCTGACCCTGGACCAGTCCATCAACCGCCTGCAGATCGCCCAGATCATCGTGCGGGTGCTGGAGGTCCAGCGCACCGGCACCGAGAAGCCCTTTGCCGACACCACCGACTCCGCCGCCCTGGCCCTCTATGACCACGGCATCTTTACCGGCACCAAGGAGGGGGGCAAGCTCCTCTTCCAGCCCCGGAGCAGCATCACTCGCGCGGAGATCTGCGCGGTCATCCAGCGGACCTATGACTGGGTGAAGGCCCATCCCGCCGAGCCGGAGGAACCAGAGCAGCCGGAGACCCCCGCAGAGCCGGAAGGCGATTACTTCTACTTCCAGGGGAAAAAGGTCTACATCGTGGAGGACCTGCCCAAGAACACCTATGACAACGCCCTGTTCCAGGTGAACGAAAACGGTTTCCTCACCTACGACAGCGACGAATACTCCTGCAAGATCGGCATCGATGTCTCCCGCTACCAGGGCAGCATCGACTGGGCCGCCGTGAAGGAGGCCGGGGTGGACTTCGCCATGCTCCGCCTGGGCTACCGCGGCTACGGCAGCGCCGGACGCATCGTGCTGGACACCTATTTCTATCAGAACCTGGAGGGCGCGCTGGCCAACGACATCGAGGTCGGTGTCTACTTCTTCTCCCAGGCCATCTCCCCGGAGGAGGGCGCTGAGGAGGCCCGGTTCTGCCTGGAGGCTCTGAAGGGCTACGACATCACCTATCCCATCGTCTTCGACTGGGAGTCCTACCCCAGCAGCTACAACCCCCGCACCGACGGCCTGGACGACAAGATCCTGACCCAGTGCGCGGTGGCCTTCTGCGAGGAGGTGGAGGATGCCGGGCACCAGTCCATGGTCTACTCCAACCTGACTTACTTCTACCTCCACTTCGACCTGAGCCAGCTCATCGACTACCCCTTCTGGCTGGCCCAGTATAACTCCCGCCCCTCCTTCTACTATCACTTCGACATCTGGCAGTACGGCGACTCCGGCTCCGTCCCCGGCATTGATGGCAACGTGGACCTGAACATCCAGTTCGTCCCCAAAAAGTAACAGAAAACGGCTCCCGCTCACCTGATGCACAGGTCGGCGGGAGCCGTTATTTTTTACTTCATCGCTGCCTGATAGAATCCGTCAAAATCCGTCAGGTCCGGCAGGTAGAGGCGGCAGTATTTCTGCAGCTCCCCCTGGTCGCTGTAGGGGTCTGCCACCCCGGCCACGGGATACCCCGCCTGGAAGGCCGTTTTGGCGCAGTGGACCGCGTCTTCAAAGACCCAGGTCTCCTGGAGGCGGGTGCCCATGCGGTCTCTGGCCCGGTGGAAGATGTCCGGCTGATCCTTGCCCACCCCCAGCTCGCCGCAGGTGTAGATCTCGTCCAGCAGCGGAAGCAGGCCCGCGTGGAGCAGGCCCTCCACGATGAGGGCACGGTCCGTGTTGGTAGCCAGGGTGATACCCACGCCCTTGGCCCGGAGGGCTTCCAAAAAGGCCTTAGCCCCGGGCTTGGCCTGGACCTCCTGGCGGTAAAAGGTCCGGATGGTCCCGTTGATGCCCTCTGCGATCTCCTGGTGGGTCTGCGGTAGGGCGTAGGCCTGTTTCAGGTACACCGCGCTCTCCGCCAGGGTCATGGGAAAGAGGATGGCCCGCAGCCCGGGCATAGCCTCCACGCCCAGAGAGGCCAGATAGCGAATGCCCACGGTGTCCCACATCCCCATGGAATCCAGCAATGTACCGTCCGCGTCAAATATCGCCCCTCGAATCATAGGCTCGTCCTCCCAATTTCATCCAGTCAGATAGTTAAGTTTAGCAGAAATTTCCCCTCTGGTCAAGCCGTGGAAAACGTGATACCATAAAGTCACCATTGCTATCCGGAAAGGAGACCCCCTTCTCATGTCAGACACTGTCTTTATTTTTTGCGCCGGACCCTTCTATGGTCTGGTGGAGATCCCCCAGCCCGGGGACCGGATCCTCGCCGCCGACGGCGGCTATCGCCACTGTCAGTCCCTCGGTCTGCAGCCGGAGCTGCTGCTGGGCGACTTCGACTCCCTGGGCAAACCGCCGGAGGATCTCCCCGTGGAGACCTATCCGGTGGAAAAGGACGATCCAGACAGTATGCTGGCCGTCCGTCTGGGGCTGAAGCTGGGCTGCAAGGTCTTCCACCTCTATGGGGCCACCGGCGGGCGCATGGACCACACCCTGGCCAACTGCCAGATCTTAGGCTATCTGGCCCAGCAGGGAGCCAGAGGCTACCTCTACGACGAGGGCTATGTGTTCACCGCCATCAGCAGCGGCAGCACCCTCACCCTGCCTCCCCGGCAGGAGGGCATCTTCTCCGTGTTCTGCCTGGGCGACACCGCCAAGGGCGTCTCCATCCGGGGCGGGTACTATCCCCTGGACCACGGCGACCTCCTCCCCACAGTGCCTCTGGGCCTGAGCAACCACTTCCAGGGTCAACCCGTGGAGATCAGCGTGGAGGATGGCTGCCTGCTCATCGGCTGGGAGCTGCCGTCTGCTCCCTGAGCATCCCGCGATAGAAAAGATCCCCGTTGACGTTCCAACGGGGATCTTTTTCGTTACATCAGTTTCGAGGTGAAGTACACGGCCAGGATGAACAGCCATGCTGCCATCACCCAGATGGCGTAGTAAGCCACGGCAGCCCCCAGGACCAAGGGAGCCAGCAGGATCACTGCGCTGATGACTGCCGTCAGGTAGTAGGCGGGGTAAGCTGCGCCGGGCTGTAGGAGGGCAAACTCCCGGCCCTTCAGGGTCAGCACGCCGTTCTTCTTCTTCAGAGACAGCATCAGAGCCAGGCCCAGCAGGATGACCACCAAGGCCACCACCAGGTAGCCGTAATAGGTCGCGCCGCCGGCGGCCGTGCGGAAGAGCCACATGCCCAGGATGCCCAGAGCACCGACAATGGCGCTGATGAAGAATTCCTTCTGGTACAGATAGAAGACCAGCATCAGAACGCCCAGCGCGGGGATCACACCCAGCACCATGGGGGCACCGGCTGCGCCGTAGTTGCGCATGATCAGGCTGCCCAGGCCCACGGCCAGGAAGACCGCAGCCAGCACGAACTGGAGCATCCCCTCCTGCACGACGGCCTCATTCCGACGGAGGCGGGACCCCCAGACCAGGAACAGCACGAACAAAATGATACCCACCACGGGGGCCACGCCCAGGACCGTGTGTAGCGTGGGGACCATCCCCAGCTCCTCCACCCGGGCGTGGACATAGAATCGGTTGACCAGCAGCATGATCAGTTCCGCCACCACAGTGGCTGCCAGCCAGAGCAGCATCCGGTTGAAGGCGCGATCCTCCATCTGCTCTCTGGCCCGGACCTCCGGCGGCTTGGTACGCCCGGTCTTTACTTCGTTTTTCTTCATACGATGAAAACACTCCCTATTTCAGGACTGTATATCCCTTGGGAATATACACGACGAACACGGCCCATCGGCCCTGTTTCGTCTGGCGGCGCGGCAGACCACGCCTTAGAACCGCAAATGCGATCAGCACAATTGATATTATTATAGCAGAAAAGTTTCCCCTTAGCAAGGTGATAGCGGGGTTTTCTGCTTCCTGCTTTTTCCTCTTCCGACGAGGACTTACTTCTTCTTGAAGCTGTCCTTCAGAGAAACGCTCCGGTTGAACACCAGGTGGCCGGGGGCAGCGTCCTTGCTGTCCAGGCAGAAGTAGCCCTGCCGCATGAACTGGAAGGCCTCAGCAGTCTTCCCCTTCTCCGGCATGGCCAGGCTGCCCAGGCCCTGCTCCACCTTGCAGCCGGTGAGGACCTGCAGGCTCTCGGGGTTCAGGTAGTCCAGGAAGTTCTTGTCTGCGCCGTCGGGGTCGGCATCGCTGAACAGATAGTCGTACAGACGGACCTCAGCGTCCACAGCGGTCTCTGCGTCCACCCAGTGGATGGTAGCACCCTTGACC
>CAYNZG010000106.1:0-5446 GCA_964401525.1 uncultured Ruminiclostridium sp. | reverse complement strand
ACTTTTGGAGACAAATATCTTGTGAATCAAGAATGACTGCGCCATTTGAGTTAGGATATATACTGCATAAAAAGGAATAAACAATGGGCTGAACAGCAAAATGCCATTTAGCCCCTACTCGATTTACCAGTTTATAAGAATGAACGACCATATTGTTGAGCCGAACTATTATTATAATCTTCTATTTCTTCCCAAGCATTTTGATATCTAGAATTTGTCGCACTTAATCTTTCTAATTCCGATTTTCTGCTCTCTATAATATCCCTTATATTATCTAAAAATGCTGTATTGGTGATAACAAAAGCTGCTCTATTTTTACTTTCTAATCTGAATTGATTTCTTATGAATTGAATTGCAATAAAAATGTCTTCTATACTTCCGTATAATAATGTATTTATGCATTGATAATATGCATTTAAATAATCATTATTTCTTTCAGCCATATGCAATGAATTAAATGCGGTTGATATAGTAGGATAATCTGATGCACTTCCTGGTCCATTGTGAGAATCTGGAAATGCATATCCACCTTCTCCTTTAAGAAATTGTAAAAGTTCACCCTTTTCTATGGCTTGTTTACAAACACTTTCTATACTAATATACATTACTTTACCTCCTAACCATGGAATACGAATGTAATTCCATTTTTAAGTTTTATTTTACCAGTATTTAATGCATCTTGTAAACCTGTTATCACAAAATAAAGTGTGAATTTGGAAATACATAAACTGATGTGCAATTTCTAGTTTATAGGGATAGATATATTCCCTACAACATAGGGAGTGGATTTGTTTCCGTCAACATATGCATTAACGGCATTGTCTCGACCCATGTGGAAACAGTGTGTTTGCTGAGCAAGGAAAAGGGGTAAGCAGCTCCGAAAAAGTGAACATTGCAGGTAAAAAAGCGAACATTGAACACAGAAAAGTGAACATTCGTTGGAAAGGAGCGTGTACTAAGATGAGCGAGCATAATGGCTATGCATTGCTGGCAGCTGACAACAAAAACGGTTTGATCGAACTGACGGATCAGCTCTTGCTGGATGCGAAAAATACGATCCGCAGCGACCGTGCCGTCAGCGTCCCGATTGCAGAGCTGCTGACCTTAGGAGCAGGTGTCGCTTCGTTGGTCCCAGCCCTGAATACGGTAACACAGACCACGACCATCGCTGCAGAAGGATTGTATCAGCTCGCCAATGCCGGCGTAGGGGATGTTTTGAAGGTCGCAAAGAACGGCAACTTTTGGGGGGCTTTGAAAACTGCTGACGGCACCTCAAAAATGGCACAGCTACAGGCCGCAGGTCCCTTGTCCGCAACAACCACCATGACGGCGATCGATCCTGCCGCGATGATGATGGCCGCAGCTCTGTTTTCTATCGAAAAGGAGCTGAAGGAGATCGCCAAAACGGCAAAGCAGATCCTGTCCTTCCTGGAGATCGAAAAGGAAGCGGAGATCGAGGCCGATGTTGAAACCTTGATGGGGATCGTGACCAATTATAAATTGAATTGGGATAATGAGCATTTCGTTGCCAGCAACCACAAGTTGGTACTGGACATCCAGAGAAACGCAAGAAAGAATATGATCGCATATCAAAAGAAAATAAATGATATGCTTGGCGAAAAGCAGGTTTTCGTTGCGCAGAACAAGATCAATGCAACGTTGGCTGCCTTTGAGAAGAAATTTCAGTATTACCGATTGTCGCTATATACATATTCTTTGGCCTCGCTCATGGAAGTGATGCTGAGCGGTAATTTCAAGGAAGAATATATCGTCGGGATCCGGGACGAGATCAGAGCTATGTCGGAAACATACAGATGTCTTTTTAGCAAGTGTTCCGTACGCCTCAAGAAGCTGGGTGCGCATGCTGTCGAGGTCAATGTTGTAAAAGGGATCGGCACCGCTAACAAGGCGGTGGGAAAATTGATCGGAAAGATCCCTGTCGTGAAAGAAGGGCCGGTCGATGAATTCTTGCAAGGTACGGGGACCCATTTGCGGAGAAATGCAAGCAAGATGGAAAAGAAACCGGTAAAAGCCTTTGCTGCCCTCCACGATCCAAGCACCGAAATGGTCGCGAAGAAGATGGACGATATGATCCGAATTTATAATCACACTTCCCAGATCTGTTTCGACCAGGAAAATATCTACCTCTTGGAGAACGAATAACGAGGTGCTGAACCCTCCTTTTCAGCGAAAACGACCTTCCATCCGTTGGAAGGCCGTTTTTCTTCTCGCTATCTGGGAAAAAGTATGATACAATTAAGAGTCAGAAATCAACCGACTAATCTGTCTGCCTCTGACCAGGGCAGGCATCCAACGCCCTCCGGGCGAACCTTGACTTTTGGGAGGCATCCCCACCATGTCAAAGCAAAAAAATGAAAAGAAGCAAACGAAGAACATGAAAAGATCATCCACGCAAAACATCCGGAAACCCATCCCTCCCCTATTCCAACTCCGCAGCCGCTCCTATGTGGGCCTGGCCTTAGGCATGGCCAGCCTGCTGGTGTGCGCCGTCCTGGCCGACTGGAAGGTCGGCGTGCTCTTTGCCGGCCTGTTCTTTCTGGCGGGCTGCGCCCGGCTGGAGCTGCCCCGCATCCGCTGGAACTACCTGGCCAACCTCATCTGGGGCATGGTGGCCGTGGGCGTCACCAGCATCATGCCCAACGCCCTGGTGAGCACCTACCCCCACGACATGGGCTGGCACGGCATCCTAAACGGCCTGTGCGTCACCATCGTCTGCGGGGTCGTCCTCATCCTCACGGCCCGGTTCAAGCTGTCCGTGTCCATCGCCTCCATCGGCCTGACCATCCTGGCCATCGCCAACGGCCTGGTCTACCAGTTCCGGGGCAATGAGCTGACCCCCATGGACCTGCGCTCGGCGGGGACCGCCCTGAACGTCGTCTCCCAGTACCGCATCGAGACCTACGACTTCACCATGATCTACGGCCTGTGCCTGATGCTCCTGGTGCTCTTCGCAGGCTTCGCCATGCCCTCCTTTCCCATGGGCAAGCGCCGCCGCCGTCTGGTAGCCGTGACCTGGGTGCTGGCCATGTCGGTGGTCCTGTACTTCGGCTCCGGCAGCATCGCCATCCGCAACTGGACCAACTACGGCACCAAGTTCAACGGCTACTACCTGAACTTCTACCTGGGCGTGCGGGACTCCATGGTAAAGGAGCCGGACCAATACTCCCCCGAACGGGTGGAGGAGATCGCCCAGGAGAGCACCGCCTCCTCGGCCGAGACAGACCCCCAGGACCTGCCCAACGTCATCGTCATCATGAACGAGTCCTGGGCGGACTTCAGCATCCTGGGGGAGGTCCAGGCCAACCAGGTGGTCACCCCCTTCCTGAACAACCTCCACACCAACACTATCCGGGGCCACGCCCTGGCCTCCATCTACGGGGCCAACACCGCCAACTCCGAGTTCGAGTTCCTCTTCGGCAGCTCCATGGCCTTCCTGCCTGACGGCTGCGTGCCCTATCAGCAGTATATCCAGGAGGATGTCTATGCCCTGCCCTGGCTCATGCAGTCCCTGGGCTACACCAGCCGCTCCACCCACCCCTACTACGCCAACGGCTGGTCCCGCAACCGGATCTACGACAAGCTGGGCTTCACCCAGAGCACCTTCATCGACGACTACCCCCAGGAGAACCTCCTGCGGGAATATATCAGCGACCAGGAGATGTTCGAATACGTGGTGAACATGCTGGAGACCAAGGAGGAAGATCAGCCCCTGTTCCTCTTCGGCATCACCATGCAGAACCACGGCGGCTACACCTACAGTGGAGAGAACTACGAGCAGACTATCTTCCTGGACCAGGATGTCTACAGCAAGGAGTATAAGAAGGCCCAGCAGTACCTCACCTGCCTCCACGAAACGGACAAGGCCGTCCAGTACCTCCTGCGGGAGCTGCGGTACTTCAAGGAAGACACCATCGTGGTCATGTTCGGTGACCACTTCCCCAGCCTGGGCAACGAGTTCTATGAAGAACTCTACGGCAAGCCCTTCGAGACCCTGGATGAGGAGACCCTGCGGTACAGCATCCCCTTCTTCATCTGGGCCAACTTCGACATCGAGGAGCAGGAGGTGGAGCGGACCTCCATCAACTACCTCTCCCGCTATGTGCTGGAGGCCGCCGGGGTCGAGCTGCCCCCCTACTACCAGTTCCTGAAGGAGATGGAGCGCTATATCCCCTCCCTCAGCGCCAAGGGCTACTACTCCAAGGCCCAGGGCGGCTACGCCGACCTGGACACGGCCTCCGGGGAGGAGGCCGAATGGCTGAACAAGTACGCCATCCTGCAATACAACAATCTCTTTGACGGAGAGAACCGAAACGAGACGCTCTTTGGGCAGTATCTGCCCAAGGGACAGTGAGGAGGACCGCTGCCATGTGGCAGAAATATATCGACAAAGCCCTGGAAATGGGAGCCACCGAGGTCCGGGTCATCCACCCCAGAGACGTGGTCACCGCCGCCTGGGTGAGGCAGAAATGCCAGTTCGGCTGCGACAAGTACGGCCACAGCCGGTGCTGCCCGCCCTTCACCCCCACCTGGAAGGAGACCCGGGAGGTCCTGGATGAGTTCTCCGTGGCCCTGCTGGTGCGCAACACCGGCTGGAACTCCACGGAGATCGCCCGGGAGCTGGCCAGGATGCTCTTCTTAGACGGCTACTACAAGGCCCTGGGCTACGGCAGCGGGAGCTGCCGCCTGTGCAAGACCTGCGACCTGGAGACCTGCCGCTTCCCGGAAAAGCTGGTCCCCTCCATGGAGGCCTGCGGCATCGATGTCTTCGCCACCGCCCGGAAGCAGGGCTTCCCCATCGAGGTCCTGGCCGGGGAAAGCTGGGAGCCCCACAACACCTACTGCCTGCTCCTGATCGAATAACATAACTACATCAAATCAAAACGAAGAGGTATCACCAATGAACACCAACGAAACGACTGTATCCAAAGAAGAAGTGACCCAGGCCCACGAGGAAGACGCGCTGATCACGGAGGATGCCCGCCAGGAACTGGCTGCCCTCCAGGACTCCCTGGAATTCCAGCCCCAGAAGGTCGTGATCTCCGAGGAGATCCTGGCCATGACCCCCGTCCAGGTGGAGGAGGCCCAGGCCAAGGAGGAGGCCGCCATCCGGGACCTGCAAGCCCAGCGGACTGCCCTGGAACCCGCCTTCCGTGCCCTGACCCGTAAGGCCCTGCTGCAGCGGGGCCGGAAGCAGATGGAGGAATGCGCCCGCACCATGGAAGAGTCCCACGCCCTCAGCGAGCAGATGAACGCCCTCCGCGCCCAGGAGCTGGAACACCAGAACACCCTGGACCAGCTGCTGGCCCGGAAGGAAGCACTCTGAGCCAAATGCGACAAAAACGGCCCCCGGGCCTCCGCCAGACAATGGCAGAGGCCCGGGGGCCGTTTTTATGAAGGAAGGAAGTCGGTCAAACACCCTGGAACG
>CAYNZG010000105.1:0-5468 GCA_964401525.1 uncultured Ruminiclostridium sp. | reverse complement strand
TCCACCAGCTGGCTCTCGGTCCAGAAGGACTCGCAGGGCTTGCAGTACTTGCCCACATACTTGCCCTTGTAGATGTCGCCCTTCTCGTACATCTTCTTGAAGATCTGCTGGATGGCGGCCACATGGTAGTCGTCGGTGGTGCGGATGAACCGGTCGTTGGAGATGTTCATGAGCTTCCACAGGTCCAGCACGCCCCGGGGCCCAGTGACGATGTTGTCCACGAACTCCTGGGGGGTGACACCGGCCTCCTTAGCCTTGTCCTCGATCTTCTGGCCGTGCTCGTCGGTGCCGGTCAGGAACATGACATCGCAGCCCTGGAGCCGCTTATAACGGGCCATGGCGTCGGTGGCCACGGTGCAGTAGGTGTGGCCGATGTGGAGCTTGTCGGAGGGGTAGTAGATGGGGGTGGTAATGTAAAATTTCTTCTTCTGTTCTCTTTCCATGGTGTATTCCTCTCTGCGCCCTGGGCGCTGATTTTTCATTGTGTTAAGGCTGCTCGTCGGCGGGAGCCGCAGGGGCCGGGCCGCAGCCGGGGCAGCCCTGGCAGGAGCCGCCGCAGGTGGGCACAGGCGCGGCCGCCGGGGGCTCGGGCTTGGCATCGTTGGTCAGCAGGATAGCGCCCATCGACAGCAGGTAGAAGAACATGGCCAGCAGCAGGGCCACGTCGCACAGGGGCAGGCCATCGCCCAGGCAGGTCAGGCACAGGGCCGCCGCCAGCAGACAGCCGAAGGCCGTCCCGCCGACCTTCCCCTTGCCGAAGGCAAAGCCCGCCGCGTTGATGCTGGCCAGCATGGCCACCAGGGTGGCCAGCAGGAAGAACACATAGGTCTCCACCACCGGCTCCTGGGCCCAGGACTGATAGTTGCACAGCACCCACAGGCAGCTCACCAGGCCGGGCATCAGCACCCAGATGGACTCCACCTGACGGCTGCTGCTGCGCATGGTCTGGGCAGTGAACCAGATCCCCGCCGCCGCTGCCAGGCAGGCGATGCCCAGGACCGGGCGGAGGGCACTGAGCATCTTGCTCTGGGTGAACTCGTCGATGGGGGCGGAGACGAAGGCCTCCACGTTGCAAAAGCCCGCCAGCACCAGCAGGACCGCCCCGGCCATCACGCCGGAGAGCCAGATCATGGAGGTGGTGCCGAAGGCGCTGGTGTAGCGCTTCTCAAAGGTCCGGTGCTTGCCCCGGGTCAGCACGGCCAGGGCCAAGGCCGTGACCAGGAGCACCGCCCACAGGGCATAGGTGGCCGGGCTGCCGGGGATGGCCAGGTCGGTGCCCGGCTCGAAGGCGGTGCGGAGCTGCACCTGCCGGACGATGAGACCCAGCAGACCGCCCACCACCGCAAGGGCGGGTAGGACCACAGGTTTTTTCATGCAAAAGGACTCCTTTCCCAAGGAATGCAGGGTTCCAAAAAATCGTACCTCATATGATACCACAGATAACAGAAAAAGGCCACGGCGTTTTTCTGTTTCCGAAAATTTTTTTGCGCCGTCTGCCCATAAAAAGGACCGCCCCGTTGGACGATCCAAACGGAAGCGGTCTCTCAGCGCATGAAAAAAGGCGTGGGTGATACCCACCACCTTTTCGTTCTCCCCCCCACTCCGTAGGGGCCGATGCCCTCATCGGCCCCTACCTAGCAGGGCTTCGACCACCTTTGCAGCTCCTCTACCCCAAGCCTCCCCTGTGTAAGGGGAGGTGCCCCGAAGGGGCGGAGGGGTTGAAGTCTGGCAGGTCCGGTCAATCCCTCAGTCAGCGCTGCGCGCTGCCAGCTCCCTCAAGGTGAATTGGCCGAAGGCCAAGAGAGGGTGGCCTGGGCCAGTACACAAGGGAGCCTCTTGGCCGCAAAAGAACAAAAGCAAAACCGCCCGGCTGCACCCGAGCGGTTTAAATTTACAACTTAGCTCTGGGGACTGACCGTACCGCCAGCTTCCTTCTGCCTTTCAGTATAGCCCGCGGCGGTCTCCTTGTTAAGAGGACCGCCGCGGTTTTTGCAAACTCCCATCCTTCCTCTTGCAACCGTTCGTCTGTTGTGATATGATTCATATAATATAGATATACTATCATCAATTTTCTGTCGGCAGTTCGGCCGACTGTGCAAAGGAATCATTCACACTATGGAAATTAACGGCATTGAGGTCGATCTGGACCTCCGATACAGCGAAATGGATCTCTCCGAGGGGATCCGGAAGGCCCTGGACCAAAAGGGCTTCACCCTGGCCACCCCCGTGCAGGGCGGGGCCATCCCCTGTTTTAAAGACGGCAAGGATGTCATGGCCAAGGCCCCCACGGGCTCCGGCAAGACCTTTGCCTTCGGCATCCCCATGATCGAAGACACCGACCCCGAGGGCACCGACATCACCGGCCTCATCCTGGCCCCCACCCGGGAGCTGGCCATCCAGATCCAGGATGAGCTGCGCTCCCTGTGCACCTTCCTGCCAGGCATCCGCATCGCCTGCCTCTACGGCGGCCAGCCCATCGACCGGCAGATCACCACCCTGAAAAAGCGGCCCCAGATCATCGTGGCCACCCCCGGCCGCCTCATGGACCACATGAAGCGCCGCACCGTCCGCCTGGGCAAGGTCCAGACCGTGGTGCTGGACGAGGCCGACCGGATGCTGGACATGGGCTTTATCAAGGACGTGACCCACATCCTGAAGCAGTGCCCCAACCGGAAGAACCTGGGCCTCTTCTCTGCCACCATTTCCCGGGAAGTCATGGATATCTCCTGGGTCTACCAGCGGGACCCGGTGGAGATCGTGGTCCGGCCCGTCCAGGAGAACAAGCCCAACATCAGCCAGTACCGCATCAAGGTGGACATGGGCGGCAAGGTGGACCTCCTGGCCGAGATCCTGGAAAAGAAGCACCTGGACCGGGTCATCGTCTTCTGCAACACCAAAAATACCACCGACCGGATCTCCGGTCTGTTACAGATGAAGGGCGTCTCCGCCCAGTGCATCCACGGCGACCTGAGCCAGAAGGTCCGGGAGAAGGTCCTGTCCAACTTCCGCAAGGGCGAGCTGCGGGTGCTGGTGGCCACCGACGTGGCCGCCCGCGGCCTGGACATCGACGATGTGGAGGCCGTCATCAATTATGATATCCCGGAAGAAGGGGAATACTATGTTCACCGCATCGGCCGCACCGGCCGGGCCAAGAACAAGGGCGCGGCCTACAACCTCCTCTCCTCCGTCACCGAGGAGATCCGGCTGGATGCCATCGTCCGCAACAACCAGTATGAGATCGAGACCATCACCATCTGATCTCCCCCAGGGAAAGGAACCCCATACTCTATGATCCCATTTCGCGACCCCACCCCTGCAGACCGCTGCTGGGCCACCGGCCTGGCGGCTTTAGAGGGCACGCCCCTCTGTGACTACAGCTTTCCCGTGCTCTTCTGCTGGCAGAAGACCTACGGCTTCCAGCTGGCCCGGTTCCAGGACCGGATGCTGGTCCGGCTGGATTCCTCCCGGGGCCCATCCTACCTCTGGCCCGTGGGCCAGGGGGACCCTGCCCCGGCATTGGAAGCCCTGACCCAGGAGGCCCGCCGCCAGGGGCATCCCCTCCGGCTCATCTGCCTGGGCCAGTACCACAAAAACTGGTTAGAGGACCGCTATCCCGGCCGCTTCACCTTTGCCGAGGTGCGGGACAGCTTTGACTACCTCTACTCCGTGGACCGCCTGGCAGACTTGCCCGGCAAAAAGCTCCACGCCAAGCGCAACCACATCCACCGGCTGGACGACCACTGCCCCGGCTGGACCTGGTCGCCCCTCACCGACGAGGACATCCCCGCCTGCCTGGCCATGAACGAGGCCTGGTATCAGGCCGCCCGCCAGCGGGACGACCCCGCCGCCCTCTCCTCCCTGGAGGATGAGGACCGGGCCATCCGGCTGGCTCTGGACCACCGCCGGGCCTTAGGCCTGGAAGGGGTGGTCCTCCGCTGGGAAGGGCAGGTCTTCGCCTTCGCCCTGGGCGCGCCCCTCACAGACACCGTCTTCGATGTCCACTTCGAGCGGGCCAGAAACGACCTCCAGGGGGCCTACCCCGCCGTGAACCGCTCCTTCGCCCAGTATGTCAGGGAGCGATACCCCCGCATCCGGTATCTGGACCGGGAGGACGACATGGGGGCGGAGGGCTTGCGGAAAGCCAAGCTCTCCTATTATCCAGATCATCTCCAAGTAAACTTCTGCGCCGTGGAAACGGAAGCAGTTTAATCGGGGTCTGTCACTGAAGATCGCGAGATCCTCCCTGACACATCCCCATTCTATGTGTAAGGAGGAACGCCGTATGATCCACATCCGACAAGCAACCCCCGAAGAACTTCCCCAGATCAAAGATCTGTGGAAGAAGTGTTTTGGAGATCCCAGCGCGTATATCGACGTATTCTACCAAACCTTCGCCAAGCCCGACCAGACCCTGGTGGTGGAGGAGGCCGGCGAGATCAACTCCATGGCCGTGATGCTCCCGTCCACCATGGAGCTGCCCGACGGCAATGAAGTCTCCGTGGGCTATGTCTACGCCCTGGCCACGAACCCCTATATGCAGGGCAAGGGCCACGCCCGCCAGCTGCTGGCCTACGCGGACCAGTATTTACAGGAGCGGGGCTGCAAGGCCATGGTCCTGATGCCCGCCTCCCCTTCCCTGCACCGCTTCTTCGATGCCCTGGGCATGGACGAGTGCTTCGCCACCCGCAAGGTGGAGATCCTCACCTCCAACCTCACCGGCAAGGTGGAAGGGGCCTCCATGGAGGTCATCACCCCCAGCGAATACAACGCCATCCGGGAGTCCTACCTGAAGGGGACCTTCCACATGACCTACACCGACCACATGATCCACTTCCAGCAGATCGGCAGCCACCTGGCCGGCGGCGACCTGTATAAGATCGAGGTGGACGGTCAGGTGGGCTGCGCCGCCATCGAGTATGTGCAGCAGCGCCGTCTGCTGGTGAAGGAGCTGCTGCTCTCCCCCGACAAGATGACCAAGGCCGTGGAGGTCATCGCCAGCCAGATGGATGCCTCCCGCTACCACGTCCGCACCCCCGCCTTCTGGGACGGGCTGCCCGGCAGCTATCCCCAGCCCTTCGGCATGATCAAGTGGTACGACGAGGCCCTGCACAAGCAGTTCTCTCACAAGGAGGGCTACCTGGGGCTGGCCTTTGACTAAGAGCAAAACGATACTATCGAGCGCGCTGCAAAATGCAGCGCGCTCGAATCATTTCGCGGCCAAGATAGGCGAGAACCAGAAAGGTCGAGGGCCGTTCGAACGCCCTTGCCTCCCCCCACGTTCCCGCGCGCCCAGCCGGTGGGCGCGCCATGGACAGCGTATCGACAACGGATCCAAAACCGCGGGATAAAAGGGACTCTCCCGGCAGGGTATCGCTGCCCCTCCCCGGGGTCCAGGGGCGGAGCCCCGGCGCTCTTTCCCCCCTTTTCTCCGGAGAAAAGGGGGCCCCAGCCGGGAGGCACCGTCCTAC